>JAYTNK010000050.1:0-15727 GCA_043748375.1 Cytophagales bacterium | reverse complement strand
AGTTTCGAGCTTGCCTACCGTTACATCTTTGGTGTAAGTGGTTTGATAACCAAAAATATTTCTGTTTTCTTTTTGGCGTATTTGGTCACCTTGAATGGGATTATTCAGAAAGAAAGTGAAATTTGAATATAGTTCAAATTCGTAATTGATAACATAAAGTTGATTGCTTAAGACTCCTCCTTTGGGCAACAACCGCATAAGTTTTGCGTTCAAACTGCTACGCGCTGTTTGTCCGCCTTCAGTATTGTCTATTGCCCCAAAACGGCTAATTGCTCCGCTTCGTATGGCTCTTTCAGGAATTTGCCCTGATGCGTCCCAACTACTGCGAAAAGTAGCCAATGATAACGTAAGTATGTTATTTTTGTCTAATTGATGTTGGTATTTGCCAAATAGGTTCAGTCTTTTTAAGGCTTGAGGCGCGTCAAAGTAGCCTCTACTATTCAAAAATTCGCCTGCTACATAGGCACTCCGCCCAGCTTCTTTGGAGGCTTTGCTACCTAAATCTAAGGCAACCATCGTTCTAAAATTGCCAAACTGCCCACCTTCTAATTTGACGATGCTTTTATCGAGTGCCTGTGCGGTTTGAAATTCCACAAATCCTGCGGTTGCAAAATTGCCTTTTTGGGCATAGTATGTGCCTTTTTCGAAAGCTACTGATTTTACCAATTCAGGAATTACGAAATGTAAATCTGCATATCCTTGTCCGTGTGCGTGTGAAACCATATTGACAGGCATTCCATCAACTTGTATATTAATATCTGTGCCATGGTCGATGTCAAAACCCCGCAAGAATATTTGTTCTGCCTTGCCTCCTCCTGCGTGTTGGGCTATGAACAAGCCCGGCACTACGCGCAAAAAACCTTGTGCATTATTTACAGGACGCGTATTGATGTCAATAGCATTGATAAGATTCAAATTGCTTGAATTTACAGTAATTTCGGCTAATTCTAAGATACTCTTTTTTAGTACATAGACCAATTCTTTTATTTCGTTATTTTGTAGTTTAATAATTTCTACCACTTTTTCATAACTTACATAATGGATAGTCAAGGTATATACACCTTCATTTAGCTCCTTTAGGCTAAAATTACCAAAGGCATCTGTAACTGTTTGTAAGGTTGTTTCTGCCACTTGTATCCATGCACCCACCAAAGGTTGTTGCGTTGCTTCGTCTATCACGCGCCCTTTGATAGTGCCATTGTGTGCATATACGAAGGGGCAGGCAAGTAAGTATAGGCATACTAAAATTAGAATTTTCATGATTTAATCATGTTATATTTGTAAAACATTGACTGAAGGCTTTTAAAAGGGTGCTGGAGTATCAATTAGCCAAAAAATAGTAGATTACTTAGTTTTTCAAGGCTTTTTGTATGCTTTTCGTAGCGACAAGTCCTAATTCAAAAGAGGAGGCAAGCGCATTTTGAAAGTATGCATTAGCTTCATTTTTGCGGTTTACTTTTTGATATATGAATCCTAATTGCATAGCAACATGTGGCTCATGTGTTTTGCCTTTTACTTGTTTTTCAGCTATTTCGTATGCTTTTTGATACACTCCTTGCTTGTAGAAAGTCCATGCTAACAAGGCATAGCTTTGGGCAGTAGGGCGGTTTTCAATTTCGCGCATAGCTATTTGGTGCGCTTTTTCAAAATCACCCCATTCGTCTGCATACAATTCATGTAAATAAGTATTATACATATCTCCATACACAGGCTTTTCAGTTTCTTGTTTAAAGGCTTGTAAATATTTGTTTTTGGCTATTTCATTACCTTCGTAGCTTGCAATTTCTGCCAATTTCAGGTTATATTCGGGTGATTGATTGCGCGAGGCAATAAACGTCAATAAGCGTTTTGCTTCTTCGAGATTCTTGTCGTGTGCATAAGCAATCCAAGCTAAGCCTTTCAAGGCATAATCATTTTGGTTGTCTATGGCTAAGGTTTTTAGATAAAACTCATAGCTTTTTTTTACTTGCCCTGCGTGCCCGTAAAAGTCAGCTAAATTGGTTAAAGTCCAAATTTCAAAGGTTTTGTTGTTATAGGTACTGATAAGCACTAAAGCCTGCTCCATGAGTTTAATGGTTTCATCAAGTTTGCCTTGGTGGTCTAATAGCTTGGCTTTTCTGACCATCACATCAAAATTTTGCTTTTGTTTAAAACTGTTTAATAAACTATTCGTTTGTTCGGTCTCACCTAATTCTAAATAGACATCAGCTAAAATGAGTTTGGTTATTTCATTTTTGGGGTGTATGGTTGTTGCCTTCATCAAATATTGTTTGGCTTCTTGAAAGGCGTGGCGTGTAATGCTATTTAGTGCAAGGAGTTGATAAATGCTTGCTTCTCGTTCTTGTGCATCTTGATTTGCTTCGAGCAATAGGCTACGTGCCTGCATTAAGTCTTGGATATGTCCACTTTTGCGAAATTTACTTTCTAATTGTTTGGCTATTTTGGTAAGAAAAATATAGCTTCTATTTCCATTTTGCATTTTCTTTTCCCAAAAATCAATTTCTTGTTTTTCAAATGTCATACTTGCTGAAACAGCTATGGGTTGCAGGTATTTTTCATAGTCGGCTTTAACCAAAATAGGCGTATTTTCAAAACGGCAAGCTTCAAGGCATATCACCAAGAAAACAAGTAGATAGTGTATTTTTTTCATAATTCGTTAATAAAGAAAGAGGCAGATAACTTTTAAAATGTGCATGATGGGCAATTGGTAGGAAAGTATTTCGGCAGGATATTGTATATCCTGCCGATAATACTTACTCAAATGTGTAAACAAAAATTACAATCAATGAGGTGTAGCCAAATAGGGAAATGTATTCAAAAACGCTTTATCATTGCTACCTACATTATCTGAAGTAAGCGTTGGATTAGAAGCGCCTGTTGGACCACCAAACAACAACAATAGCTCTACATCTATTACATCATTAGCCAAAGTTCTGCCTGTTAGTACATTCACACCATCAAAAAAGGTAGTAGTACCTACAGTTTTTACATTCAATACATCAGCAGAAAGCAAGCCTGTAATTGCATCAGCACTTTGCCCCAATGCGTTTGTAGTATAGCCTGCATTTAGTGCCAATAAGCGCGTTTTGAACTTCGCCATAAACGCAGCAGACATTTGTGAAGGTATAGTTGTATTAAAAGTGTTTTTGTCGGTTGCATCTGTTACAAAAACCGTATTGATAGCTGGTCGCCCCATTTGGTCAGCTTGTTGGTATTTGATAGGAGCAGCAACCGTAGGAGGCACATCATCTATCACGTCTTTTTTACAAGCTGTTATGATGGCAATAAGGCACAAAGAAAGTGCAAGGGCAAGTGTTTTGAAACGTATAAGCATGGAGAATGTAAGTTAAATATGGACGATTTACGATTGGCAATTTACGATTGTAAAAAGCTGATAAACAAGATTTTACAAATTAGGATTGTCTAAATTATTTATTTCTTGTTCCAAAAGATGAATAAATGAATTATATTTTTTTCTTGGATTCTGCCCACACATTGAGCGTATTGCTCGCAGATGGATTTAGCAACGATTTAGGAAGCTCAATCACAATAGAAGAAACATTTGTACCTGCAAATGTATCTGTACCAGGGTTGTTAAATCCTGTGGCTGTTCCGCCTACTACTTTTTTGTATTGCGTAAGGTCAAAAAAGAAGGGGTCATCACGCAATCCAGCAAACAATTTTATACCATTTGTGGAAGTAGTAAAAGGCACAATACCTACTTTGCTGTCTGTATAGCCTGTTATCATCACTTCACTTTTGGGCGCACTAGTCATGAGTGTACTCATCGTGCCTGTTTCGGAAGGTTTGATAGGGCCATACACAACCATCTTGCCTGCCTCAAAAGTGCATTGAAGCACTAAGTCTTCCACATTATCGCCTGAGTTGTCAATGTTTAGTTCAAACATTGTGTTGGTCGAAAAGCTCGATGCGGAGCTGTTGGCGGGGCTAATAAGCCCATTGGTATTGCAAATAAGCACTAAGTTGCTTGAGTTGGTAGGGCTTTCGAAGGCATACACATCTGTAATGTCTTCGGCTACACCTGTGAGTACTGCAGTGTCTATGTGGTCTGCGGCGATAACGTATATACCAACTGTCAAAGTTAGTAAGGCAACGAATGAAAGGATGATTTTTTTCATAAAAGCGTATTGTTTTTTTATTGGGTTAAATATTCACCAAACTATAACTGTGGGGTAGCCTTATAACTGATTTACTTGGGCATCACAACAGCATCAATCACATGAATTACGCCATTGGATTGTGTTACATCGTATGTGGTAATGTTAGCGACCATGCCTGTTTCATCTTTCAGTATGATGTTCGAATCGCCATTCATCATAGCCCAAAGCGTTCCACCACTTACAGTTTTGAGTTCGGCTTTACCATTTCCTTTTTTGATAGCCATTTTAATAGCTTTCATGTCCATCTTGCCTGCCAATACGTGGTAGGTCAGTACTTTGGTTAGTACAGCTTTGTTTTCGGGCTTCAATACCATTTCTACAGTGCCTTCAGGCAAGTTTTCAAATGCGTCATTTGTTGGCGCAAATACAGTGAAAGGACCTTTGCCTTTCAGGGTTTCTACTAACCCTGCCGCCTTAACAGCTGCTACGAGTGTTGTATGGTTTTTGGAATTTACGGCATTGTCTATGATATCTTTTTTGGGATACATAGCCTCACCACCTACTAAGATGGTTTCGCTCATCGCCATAGTGTTTTGTGCTTGCGCGCCAGCGACTACCCCTAAACATAGGGCTTGGCAAACAAGTATTGACCTAATAATTTTTTTCATGAATTTTATTTTTAATGAATTTGCCTTACATACGCCAGACCACTTACTTTAGATTTTTTCGACTCAAATATTTTTGATTTTTATTATTATTATTTTAAAAAGCAGTCGTATTTTGTATTTCATGAAGGTAACATAGGATTTTAAGATTTAAAAAATTTAAATATAAAATACTGTTAGTCAATATTTTGACTCTGTAATCATTACATTTTAATGCAAATCGGCGTAAATTAAAATTAGATAGACACATATCCTCAAAAAGATGCTTAATTTTGCGAATGTTAAAAAAATATTTTTTTACACTGGCTTGCGCCTTGATAAGTGCTACCGCGTTTGCGCAAGATATTGTAGGTTCGTGGCTTGGTGTTTTGAAAATACAAGGCATAGAATTACGGATTGGATTCAATATCACCCAAAAAGATAATTTGTATAGTGCCACTTTGGATAGCCCCGACCAAAATGCGTTTGGCTTGCCTACCTCAAGTGTCAGTTTTGAAAACAATATCCTCAAAATAGAAGCAAAAGCATTGCAAGTTACTTATACAGGTATATACAGCGATGGAAAAATAGCAGGCAAGTTCTTGCAAGCAGGGCAAGAAATCCCTTTAGACTTGACAAAAGGTGCTCAAACCAAAAAACTTGCGTTTCCACAAGAACCCAAACCACCTTTTGACTATTACATCGAAAATGTAACGTTTCAGAATAAACAAGACAATATTACCTTAGCGGGCACACTTACTCTGCCCAAAAAAGAAGGCAAGTTTCCTGTCGTAGTGTTGATTACAGGGAGCGGTGGACAAGACCGCAACGAAGAAATTTTGGGGCATAAATCTTTTTGGGTATTGGCTGACCACTTAACCAAGAAAGGAATTGGCGTTTTGCGTTATGACGACAGAGGTATAGGTGAATCTAAAGGCGTATTCGGAACAGCTACTTCAGAAGACTTTGCCCGTGATGTAGCCGCCGCATTGGCTTACTTGAAAACCCGCCAAGACATCAACCCCAAAAAAATGGGATTGATAGGGCATAGCGAAGGCGGATTGATTGCGCCTATGGTAGCATGCAAAAATAAAGATGCCAGTTTTATTGTATTATTAGCTGGAACAGGCGTAAGAGGCGCAGAGCTTTTATTGGAACAAGAAGAACTTATATCCAAAGCAGGAGGTACTTCTCAAGAAGAATTAGACAAATTTAGAATATTTAATAAACAAGCTTTCGATTTGGTTTTGCAAAACAATGATACAGCCATCTTAAAAGAAAAACTTGCGGCTATTTGGAAAGCAAACTTGCCTACGCTCCTGCCTGCTATAAAACCTGAACAATACGAAGCCTTTATTCAACAACAAATAACCGCGCTTACTTCTCCTTGGATGTTGTTTTTTGTAAGATATGACCCACAAACTTCACTTACAAAAGTAAAATGCCCTGTTTTGGCTGTAAATGGGGCTAAGGATTTGCAAGTGCCGCCCACACAAAATTTAGAAGCTATCAGGCAAGCCTTAAAAAAAGCAGGCAACAAAAAAGTTACCATCAAAGAATTGCCTAACCTCAATCATTTATTCCAAGAATGTACCACAGGCGCGCCAAGCGAATATGCCAAAATAGAACAAACGCTCTCGCCTACTTTGCTTGCAGAAGTTACGAACTGGTTGTTGGAGCAAACGAGATAAACCAAGTTCAGAATACATTGTATTTTTGCTTCTGTCGTAGTTTTTGAGGTTTTTTTATTTGTTTATTTTCCTCAATTTTTCTATCACCTCCGTTTCTGTAAGTTGGAAAGGAACAAAATCAAATTTACAACCTTCTACCTCCGAATAATCTTCCCAATGATAAATATCTGTTTCGGGATTGTAGGTAATATCATAGCCCCAAACTATAGAACCACCCCACGGGTCAGCAGAACCACCTACAGCCTCCCCGTAATTGTGTAACGGGTATTTTTTGATTAAATCCAAAATCCATTTTACCCTTTCCTCAGTCATTTTTTATTTTATTTTTGAATTATACAAATCCAGTCTGTTTGATTAAATCCACTATATTTGATATTTTTGCCTTTATTTTTTTAGGTATAGTCTATCAATGCTTGATTGATTTCTATAATTTCACAATCAAAATCCACACAAAGGTTAAACCAAAGTTCTTCTATGGTGCAATGTGCCAAATCTCGATGAGTATTTACAGCTTGCCTGCCCCAGCGTCAAGCCCTTCAAACATAAAACAAACAGCGAGATAGCACCCAATTTCAAATAAATCATGGCTCAAATCTTTGCTGACAGTTTCATCCTTGTTTATAATTATTTTATAAAAACTTAAAAACCACGTGCATTTGGCGATAAAAAACCAACAATTAAAAATAAAACACCCACGCCTAACCATATTGAAGACCAAAACCAAAGATGGCGAAAATGCTCAATTTTTGCATTTTGAGGATTAGCAGTTTGATAAAAAACGGTAATCTCATCACCTCTTTTAAAATCAGAAGGATAGTTATAAACCTCTGTATTTAATTTAATTTTCTCCTTATTTTCAGTTTCAAATTCAATAATAGGTGCAAATTGGTCTTTTGAGCGTATTTTGACCGCTCTATCCAAATCAACTACTACGCCTTTTGCTTTTTTAGCTGTTTGAAGGAACACGAATTGCCAAACAAAAAATATAGTAGCTATGCTAAAAAAAGCATACGCCATGCCAAAAGTTGCTATCCAAGCCGTTTTTTTAATTGATTTTTTCATAAGTACAATACATTATTTTTTATTTTTGGTTCTTCGAAAGTTATTACGGGATAGCCACGCTGTAAGCGTCTGTTATACACTTTAGCACCCCGCAAAAGTCTGAAAAACAGATGCTTACAGCATGACTGCTCATATATTTTGGTAGCTTCCACTATAACTTTCTAAGAGCCTTATTTTTTACTCAAATCTCCTTTTTCGTACCATGCTGCAAACACTCGCCTACTCTACTCGATAATTTTTTAAATGAGGATTAGTTTAAAAATTAAAAACAAGTGTTACTCATAACTAATTGACAGTCAATAAATTAAAAAAATTTTATTTTAATAAAACTTATGGTTCTCTGATAATTTTTGTGGTGGTAAAAAGTGTAGGGGCAATCCCTTGTGGTTGCCCTTGCTATTATAACACATTTTGTGCTATAAACACACCAAAAATTAGGCGAAATAAAGATTTTATCTTGCAAAAAGGGCAACCACAAGGGATTGACCCTACTCAAAAAACGTCCCCACAAAAATTGTCAGACAACCATTAAAATAAACTCAAAACCATGAAAAAACGCCTTCTAATCCTGCTTTGTTTCGTGTCGTGGACATCTTACCTACAGGCGCAAACTTACCTTGATTTGAATGATACCACAGCCGTTTTGAAAGAACTCTTTAAAATAGAGGGTGTGAAAATGCGCTACAACCAATTAGACAAGAAAAGCTATAACTGTGGTTATTGGACTGCTGACAGAGAAATTGCCTATAACATTCGGACTGATGGAGAAGGCAAGTATTATGTTCGTTGGGCGAATACCATACCTTTCAAAACCTCAAAAGGCAGTTTTCTGTTGTTATGTTTTTTGACGGGGCAACATTTGGGCGAAGATGGTTTTTCTTCTGACCCATTTCAACAAAGTGTGGCTATCGTACAACATACAAAAGACAACCCAAAAAAGAAATTGGTGGTATTTAACCAAAATTTTGCGACAGTAGATGTATTTGCGGAGCCTTTGGCTATCCGCGATAATGGAAATGACAACTTTGTCATAGAGGCTATAGGCACTAGTACGAAGGGTGGAGATATAAATGATATTACTTCGTGGTATGATATTGATTCTTTGAGGTGGATATTTTCTATGGAAACGGGATATAATAATGCTCCTAATGTGGGTGATGATGCCTCCTTATCGCACTCATACAAAGTAAAGCTAAAAACTATATTCAAAGGTAAAAAAACATACATTGAAGCCCAAAAAGAAGGTAAAAAAGGAAACGTGGCATATAAAGAAATCACCTACTATGCCTTTGATGAGGCACAAAAGAAATTCGTTCAAGATAAAAAATAAAAACTCAAAACCATGAAAATGCGTTGGCTACTGCTTTTACTACTATTTCCGCTATGCGCTTGCCTGAAAGAAGCAGGAAAAAATTATTATTTACACCAAGACGCGAGAGACTATGCAGTTTTTCAGCAAGATTCGCGTTGGGTGTATCAAAATGCAAATAACGCCCAAATCGATACGAACACTATCCTTAATTCGGCTTTGGAAATGAAAACATCTCTGATACTACAATATCACTATGAAGTCCATTATAGCACTTTGAAGAGTTCTTGGTATCGTGAAAATTTGGTTTATACTGCCATTGCTAATGCGGACGAAATAAATAGAACGGCTATTAGCTTAAAATATGCCGCTCATTTGTGGTTATCCAAGGACATTTTTGCGGCAAACCTACAGGTAAATCAGGCAATATTTGAAAAGGTTTTGTATGTCAAACACTATCCTGTGTATGAAGTGGCAGGCAAGACTTATACAGATGTGCGCGAGTTTGAGGCTATTTATCCGCCTGATTATACGCAGCAGGAGATAGACAAAATAGACCAACGCACCCCACAACGCGTATGGTATGCGCGTCATGTGGGCATCATCAAAAAACAATTATTCAATGGTGAAACGTGGCATTTGATACAGCACGAAGTTAAACAATAAACTTGATGTATATGCATAAAATATTTTTAATCCTGATGAGTTTGTTGCTATTGGCAATGAACGCCCACGCACAAGTCTATTATAGGCTTGCCTACCAAGTATCTGCCCCTTTAGCCGAACTAAAGCAAAATATGAGTAAAAATGCACAAGGCGTTGTGGCAGAATTGGGCTTGCGAATTCCTAAAACACCCCTGACATTGGGTTGGCATTGGGCAATAGCACAATATGGCTACCAACAAACCAAAGAGCTACACGTTTTTGCACCAGGGGCGCAAAGCAATGTTTTTGTCAATACAAACAATTACTTTACCCAATCACACTTTTTTGTACGCTATGACTTGCCCAGCAAAGGCATTATCATTCCTTACCTAAGCGTGGGTTTGGGCAGAAGCAATTTTAGAACTATGCTACGGATACTTGCCGAAACAAGCACCCCTGAATGTCCCAAACCCTTAGAAATTTCGTTCCCCTTGAAAGACAAGGTAATGCACTATATGATGGCGGGAGGCGTAAAAGTAGAATTAGCCAAGATATTAAGCATGAGAGGTAAGAGTTTTTGCCTTGATTTTCAAGTACAACATACACGCGGAGGCGAAGTGGAATATATGAATGTACGCAAAACGCCTATTGTACCACAAAATACTACGCCTGTGTATGCCAAATTTGCGAGCCAAGCAAAGCCTGATGTGATACATCAGTATTATACAGGAAACCGCTATACCTCGCCTGTACGGTTAGTTACTTTCCAACTTGGTTTTTTATACATAGGCAGGTGGAAGTAGGGAATGAGAAATAAATAAAGTGGTAATCTGTAGCGTAGGCTTTAGCCTGCGTTGGAGTAGTACGCAGGCTAAAGCCTACGCTACAGCGTTTTTAATTAGTTTTGAACGAAAGAAAAATGACACTTTATTTAATCTTCATTCCTAATAAATAAATTTGCCTTTTATCAAAACTTAAAATTTACATATATGAAAAAAATATGCTTGTTAAGCATTTTCGCTTGCCTACTTTCGTTGCAAAATACGTTTGCGCAACTCACCAACGAGAACCTTATCGGGAGATGGGGTTTGGTAGATTTTGAGATGGAAGCCAAAAACAAAAGTGGAAAACTTTCTGAAAAAGAAAAAAACACCATCGCCACTATGAAAGAAGCCCTGAAAGTAAAACCAAAATTTATGCACTTGACTTTTAAGGAAGATGGTACTTTTGTTACCGAACCCTACAGCTCCGAAATCGGAAATCATGCACGTTGGGAGTACAAAAACGATATATTGTATATCAAATCGGATAATGGAGTCGATAAACATAAAGCAAGGCTTATCGATGGCAAATTGGAATTTAAGCCTATCAGAAAGAGAGAGTCAGTCGCTGTGATGATTCTTGAGAAAGAATAAATACCTTGCCTGCTGTGTGGGTAGGCAAGTTTAAAACTAAATTTTTAACAATCTTTTCCATAAAACACGTATGAAATCAACCATCCTAATGCTCTCCTTACTGTTCATATCAGTAGGCACTGTCCAAGCCCAGACAGAGAAAAAACTAAACACGGGCAATGTTTCGCTCTATTTGTGTACCAATTATAGCAGTGAAAAAGACGAACTTATAAATGTTTTTACGGGCTTTACCAGCAAAGGAAAAAAAGAATTTAAAGTCGTGGCACGCATACAAGATTTTGAGCCAAATGTAGTGCATCAGTTGGAAATAAGATTTATCAATCCAGCTAAAAAAAGTATGTTTGAAAGCGAAAAAATACCTTTTACCCTTAAAAGTAATATGAGCATACACAACCAAATTGATAATGTAGCGGCTACATTTGACATGGAGGGCGTGTATCAAGTACAAGCGTTGATTGATGACAAAATCGTACAATACATTAACTTTAATGTAGGTGGTCATGTTGCCCAAAATATGGGCAAAGGGAATGTGTCTATGGTAGTATGTACTGATTATGATGACGATAAAGATACCATTTCTGGTATGTACACAGGCGTTAAAAGACCTAAAAATACACAACTAAAATTGTTTCTGCGTTTCCAAGACTTTCTGCTCAATGTTGCCAATAAAGCCGTCATTAAACTCATCACGCCTGCAGGCAAAAACCTTTTAGAGAGAGAGGAAATTACTTTTACAAACGGACACAATGCCAACGTGCACAACCATACTCAGAATATGACTGTGCCACTTTCAACGTCTGGAGTATATCAGTTTCAAGTAGAAGTGAATGGTAAAACCGTGCAGTATCTTAATTTTAATGTAGGCAATGAATAAAAACGCTTTTATGGAGTCGATAAACATAAAGCAAGGCTTATCGATCGTGATGATTCTTGAGAAAGTATAAATACCTTGCCTGCCTGTGTGGGTAGGCAAGTTTTCCTAAAACGTTAATTCCTTAAATCCATTCAAAAAATGAAAAAATCACTTATTATAGGCATACTTGCCTGCTTTATCTTCTCTTTTGCGCAAGCGCAAGACTTCAACGCCTTTGTAGGCAAGTTCAATGAAATTCCCGATTCGGGTTTGTTGGTAGGCAATATGCCATCGCCTAAAATAGACGCGAGCCTGAACAATTTTGTAGGAGCAGATGTCACCACCAAAGTCTTGCCTATAGGCAAGATAAGTACCGAACAAAATATTGTGTATGTATTTTACATCACCATCGAGAACATCGAAACGCCTAGTCTCACATTCTCTATGAAAATGCAAGCCTTTTCTACACTTGGAAAGAAAGAAGGTGATGAACAACCCTTATCTTTTTCCCAAGTCAAAAAATTGGAAGAAGCATTTGCTGACATCAGTAAATATCAAATATTGCCTAACACAGCCGACAAGATGAAGTTTGTAATAGTGCAAGCTTCAAGCGACCACACCAACAAAATGCAAATGCAATACAATCCCGAAAAGAAAATCTATCGTATCAAAGGATTAAACTAAAATATGGCTCCTATATTAACGTGAGTTCGGAATTAAAAGATAGACTATTGTAACCAAAACAAAGGAAAAGAGTAGCCACGCTGTAAGCGTCTGCAGTACAAGCTCGGCAACAGACGCTTACAGCGTGACTATGAGAGGAAAAAGGGTGTTTTTATTTTGAAAGAGCTTTTTATCTATCATTCAATAAATTGATTTACAATATATTAGCCTTAAATCTAATTCCGAATTCACGTTATATTAGTATAACTATCTGACAATCAACATTTTGTTACTTGAAATAAATAAAACCCCGTATATGAACAAAATAATCTCGTGGACTTGGATTTGTCTGCTGTGTAGCGCGCCTGCTGTATATGCACAAAAAATTACAGAAAAGGCTTTTCTCAAAAACCAACATCTGTACATCAAGCAAGTACAAGTAGGTGGTATAACTATCAGCCAAAAGCGGGTGCCTGCGGGTGCCTTTCCTACCAAAACAAAAAACTTAAGTTTTCTCTTCTCTTATGACCTAAAAGATATCCAAAGCGATTTAGATAAATTGCAGGAGGACTTTGTGGCACAAAAAAAGGAATCTGTCGCGTGGGGCAGAGGGATAAGCTTTAACAAAAAAGATATACCTGAACGCCTCAAAGACCTACAAAAAAATAATAATAAATGGGATATAGCACCCTATCAGCAAGAATGGGGAGTATATGCCAAGCATTTTAACAAACAAGACAGCATAGAATATGCCCAACTTTCGCAAAAAATAAGGCTGGAAGAACAGGCAAGACAAAAAAAATACAAGGCATTTTTACAACTTTGTGAGAAAAATTTGTTGGGTTATTCCGAACTAAGAGAGTTGGCTGATGGCAGAAAAGCCTTTCCTGATAGTATTGCTTTGCGTGAATGTTATGTACTAAAATTAGCGCAATCGGGTGATGTGCAACTCGCCTTGAAAGAAGAAGAACCCTATATGCATACAGGCTCTAGCGCAAAGCGGGAAAGGTCACGCTTGTTCTATGAACGCGTAAAAGTAATGTACATCAAACCTACCACTATCATCATAGAGGAGACCACTACCCCCACTAATAAAACCACCACCTCGCCTACAAGAAGGAGAGAAACCAACACCTTGCCTACAAGAAGTAGAAAAACCACTACCACCAAAAGCAGGCTGTAATTACTGCTACAAAAAAACTGTAGCGTTATAAATGTAATGTTTCCAACCTACCATTTTTCCATAGGATAGGGGTTGCAACTCTTATCCTATGGAAAAATAACCTTACAAATATAACACTACCAAAAAAATTAAAACCATGCAAAAAATAACACTTACCTTTTTCCTCTGCCTCATAGCTACTATGACCTTCGCACAAAATACGTTTCGCTTCACGTCCACTCCTAAAAATTCCGCTTGCCCTTGGGCAGGCAAGGCGTTTGAAGCGGAGGGCAGGCAAGTAGCCGAGCATACACACAGCACAGGCAAGTACCTTTTTTTTGCCACTTTGCGCACCGCACAAGACGACATAAAACTCACGACTTTTTCACTTGATAAAAATGGCAAACTCTATGAAGTGCAGTATCTCTACATCAATGCCGAACAAAGCAAAGAATTGGTGTTTGGCAATATGGGCGAACCACTCGGCTTAGACATTCACAACGTTTCGCCTTTTGATAACTTCAAAATGGAAACTATCTCAGAAGAAAACGCGGAGATAGAAAATAGGCAAGTAAACGGCTATGCTTTTAGAGATTTTAAAAGCAAAGAAGCCATAGAAGCCTTCAAAAAGTTTTTGCAACGATAAAAACCAACTAAATTTTTAAACCCCCATTCAAACAAAATGAAAAAAGTAATCTTAATGAGTGTCTTGTTGTCATTGGCAATCATGTCTTGCAAGAAAAAAGAGGAAACAAACCCACAAAATGATGCCCTAAGCGAAAACGCAGTAGGCAAATATTTTACGAGTGCGGGAGCAACAGGTACGCCCATAGCCGCAAAACTTTTGGGTGGTATCACCAAAACCACGAATCACAAAGGCGCGGTAGATGCGGCATGGCAATTTGATGGCGTGGACGACCGCATTGAAATTGCTGATGATGCCAAATTCAAGCCTGCCGCCTTTACTATCGCCATGCGAGTATTTGGAGAAGATATAGAATCACGCATTGGGGCGTTTGCTTACAAAGGTGATGCTGATAATTCTGACTACTTCTTAGCTTCAGAAGTAAATGCTGTTATATCAGTTAGTAGTGACGGTGGTAATTTGAGTTCACAAACATCTAGTACATCAGGATTGAAAAATAATACATGGTATCATCTGACAGCAACAGCAGATAGTGATTCTATTAAATTGTACATAGATGGTGTAAAAAAAGCAAGTAAAGCCACAAAATTCAACATCAGACGCAGTGTATCACCTTTATTTTTGGGGTATTTTGCTGGTGACGGAAGATATTTCTTTAAAGGCAAAATGACAGATGTTGCTTTTTATGGCACAGTCCTTACAGATGCTGAAATATTGAATATCAGCAAGTAAGGTATTTATCTTGTGTGTTTTTAAAGTTTTAGAAACACACAAGATATTTAAATCAAAACAAACCCAATTCAAACAAGTGAATAACAACGGATCAAAACAAAATGGTTCGCATCAATGGAAAAAACAATAAAATAAAATTCAAATGAAAAAAATTATTTCAATCTCTGTTTTGTGCTTTTTGCTTTTGAATGGCAACCTTTTAGCACAAAATAAAAAACTAACAAAAAAGCTCCCAGACAAAGAATTTACTAAATTTTTTGGGGGTATGATATGTAATTGTGTAGAATCAGGTTTTGCAGGTTTTTCTCCTGAATTTATGAAGATTTGGAGTCAAATTGGGGTAGATTTTAGAACAAAGGGAGGGGCAGATTTGGCAGGCTTTTACGCACATCTCAAAAATGACAAAAGTGATTCTTTGAGATTTAATAAAATTGAAGATAATGTCAGTAAAAGTGCTTGTGAAGATAATACTGATACAATTGATAATTGGGAAGATAAATATGATTTTGATGTAGATAAAGACATAAAAATTTATCTTGCCCGAAATTTTAATGACATTATGAATTATCTTAAAAAAGATAAAAAATGTCCAAATTCTTACATTCTTTGGACACTTGTATATATCAAATTAGCAGAAAAAAAATAGTCACTAACTCCAAAAACAACTATCATGAAAAAACTCCTATTCATTGCCCTATCTCTTTTTTGTGGCTTTTCGGTAAAAGCACAAATGTTCTACCCTACTGACACAAAAAATGTGGAAGAATGTATTTATTTTATGGAA
>JAYTNK010000049.1:0-1746 GCA_043748375.1 Cytophagales bacterium | reverse complement strand
CCTTTCGTGCTGTGATATCTTCTTCTACAGCAATAAAATTAATGAGCTGTTGTTTTTCATTATACACGGGAAAAGCATCTATTTGAACCCAATAAGCATGACCACTTTTTGCATATCCAAGTATTTCTACATTAAAAGGCTTTTGGTCTATAAAACATTGCCTCATGAAGCTAACGATGGATAAATCAGTTTCTGCCCCCACCAAAAAATCTCCGCTTCTTTTTCCAATAACTTCCTCTAACGCATACTCCGTCACAATTGAAAAAGCCTCATTTACCCATTCGATATACCCATTTGCATCAGCAATGACAATCATGTTATTAGTATGTTTGGCTACAAGAGCTAATTTGGCAATTTCCTTTTCGGCTTGTTTGCGTTCTGTAATGTCTATAAGTGTGCCATTCAATATCTCTCCCTGTAAGGCTAAACTTATTAACACGCACTTTTCCTGCCCATTTTTGGTAAGTCTCCAAACTTCCTCATTATCTACTCGTATTCCTTGTTTTAATCGGTTAATGATGTTTTCCCGCTCTTTTGGGTCTTTGTAAAAAGCGGTGGCAGACAAGGCGAATAAGGACTCATGGCTTTCAAATCCAAGTATATGTAGTAGTGCTTCGTTAAAATAAAGAATTTCACCACTTATATTTGATTGAAAAACACCTACACTTGCGTTTTCTACTAACTGTCGATATTTTTCTTCGCTATCTTTGAGGGCATTTTCAGCTTCTTTACGGCGTGTGATATCTGTAACTACCGCCAAGTGAAAATCAGGTATAGCCCCTTTTATCCACATAGCTGAAACAGATAATTCTACCCAAACTATGTATCCATTTCTGTCTTTATAACGCTTTTCCATCATAAACTCCGTAATACTTCCTTTTTTCAGAAGCTCCATATTCGCTAAATCTTCTGCCAAATCGTCAGGATGTGTAACAGTTTGAAAGTCAAACTGAAGCATTTCTGCTACCGTATAACCTATGATATCGGCATATTTCTTGTTTATTTTAAGAAATTGCCCTGTTTGCGTGTCAATTTGAGCTACTCCCACCGCTACTTGATCTAATAAAACGCTAAATTTAGCCTCTCTTTCGGCTAATTCCTTGCTAATTTTGCTCACCTGCTTGTACTGTTCTGTGATAGGCTCATGCCATGCTGCTTCCTTATCGACTGTGTGTTTTTGCACAGTTTCATTAATAGTTGAAGTAGATAATAAGGCATCATATTTTTTTTGTAAGGCTTGCAACTCAAGCAATAAGTCTTCTTTAGTTATATCTTGTAGCAACATGGCATTGGTGGGTATAGTTATTCCGCAAAGGTAAATATAAATGTTTTGTCATGAAAGAATTTTGCCTATAAACATGAGCAAAAACTTCAGTATTGTGGGAGTAACCTGCCTACGTAGGCAAGTTACTCCTATTTGCCATCGGTTATTTTTGTTTTTTAGCAAAATAGGCTATATTTGAGGTGAAATTTCAAAATCATTTATGCACGCTTATATTGAATCGCTTTTATTTTGCGCGAATGAGCCTATTTCAGCTCAAGAAATTCAACAATGCTTGGCTGAAATGCTGGCTACCGAAGTGCCTATAGAAGGAGTTGAAAATGCCCTGCTTAGCCTCGAACAAAAATATGACAATGATAACTTCGCCTTTAAAGTTTATAGGCATGCGGGGGGCTATCAATTCTTGACCAAGCCCGTTTATCATGCTGTTTTGGGTATATATCTCAAACAAACCTCCAAAAAAC
>JAYTNK010000048.1:0-1574 GCA_043748375.1 Cytophagales bacterium | reverse complement strand
AAAAAGGCGATACAGAGCTTGCTTATATGCCTGTCAAAATATTTCAAGGTACGAAAAAAGAAGCCTCTATATATGCCAAACTTTACAGCAACAGGGCTGGCACAGAAGAAGGCTTGATAGGAGATATAAAAGCCTACGAAACGGCTATTTTAGAGTCGTCATGTAATAAGGCTTGCCTGCTGGATATATTCAAAACAGATAGTAAAATATTAAAGCTAAAAGAACTGTCTAACCTTAATAAAAAAGGCAAGTTTCTTACTATGCTTAATGAGCATCAACAAGCCAATTTCCAGTCCCTTGAATCTTTTGCTCGTTGGACTGGCAAGTTACGCAATGAGTTTCCACAAATAACAAATATTCAAGAAGACGAGATTTTTAGGTATTTATATGATGGTAAGCTATCTGAAATACCTCCTAAACAGCGTTTTATAGACCTTGTAGGAAAGGCGGCAAATAGCCCTACATTTGATAAAAATGGGATGCTCAACCTTAAAGAATACGTACACGTAACAGTTATTGAAAAAAATGCAGATGAGCAGGTCATTTTGTTGGAGCGAGATATAAAAGACTATCAACAAAATAACAAGCGGTTAGAGGCGTTGATTGTACGTGCTAAAATAAACCAAAAAGAACGCCCTAACTTCAAAATGCCTCTTCTTTATGAAGAATGGGTTGCAGAGTTTAATCAAAATGCACAAAACATTATAGACAAGCAAGTAACCATAAAGCGCATTACAGGCAAAGTCGCTTCTTATAGTAGGGGTGAGGTAGATATGTTTTCAGGCTTACAAACAGAGAAAGAAGATAAAGAAGCGGTTATTCCAGTTGAACGCATAATACAAAAGCCTACAGCCTTAGAATCTGCCCCAAAATATGTGCCAACGCCTCCTACCGAAAAAGCTCTTATGCAAATAAATGAGCAGAAAGAGTATTGGGAAATGACACAAAATGAATTTATAGCGCATTTCAAAAAAAATAAAAGCAAAAACTTTGTTATTGGCAAAACAAATGTTACTTATTTTCCTAAAACTGACAGCTACAAAATGGAGTATAATACTTCAAAAGGCAACCAAATTTACAAAGGTAATTTCAGTGAAATTTTGATGCAAGCCTATGTTAATGTTGTAGATATGGCAAAAAAAAGAGGTAAGATAGAAGAAACAGCCATTCCTGAAGTAGAGTTTATGGAAAGTTTGCTCAAAATATTGCGAAAAAAAGCAAATGAAATGGGCAAAGATGATTTTGAATTGTATTGGACAAGAACTTTTATTATAGAAGCAAATAAAAAAGTCGCTCCTGATATAATAAAAAAACTTGGCTTGCCTTTTAACGCAGACACGTTACAAGTATATAATGCCCTTGCTAATAATAACCCTGTAGATGCGGAAAAGCCTCAAGAAGCTATTAGCACCCCTATTAAAGACGCTTATGAAGCGAAAATAAATGCGCTCAATAAAACAGAACGTAACGAATTAGCTAAATTAGCCATAGGCGATTTTGCTTTATTGTCGCCTAAAGTAAATGCAAAGGGGGAAACACAAGCAGGCGAGCTTCGCGGTTTTGTAACAAAAATA
>JAYTNK010000047.1:0-3500 GCA_043748375.1 Cytophagales bacterium | reverse complement strand
CACAAAAATTGTCAGAGAACCAATATTGAACATAAAAATATAAACACGTTTATTATCTTCCGACTAAAATAAAAGCTGCCCAGTAGTAGGGAGCCGCGTATTCTTCGCTCATCTGCAAAGCAATTTTGGCTGTAGTTAAGGCTTCACTATAGTTTGTTAGGTTGCTTTTTATTTTCTCTTCGTAAAACTTATACATCAACTCTACAGTGGAATTATCTGAAACTGTCCACAATGAAACTGCAATATTACACGCCCCTGCGTAAAACAAGGCGCGTGTAAGTCCTATAATTCCTTCGCCACGATAGACTTTGCCTAAGCCAGTTTCGCAAGCCGAGAGTGAAACTAACTCAACAGGCAAGCGTAAATTGTATATTTCGCTGGAGTACAAATGAGCATCTTCTAACTGCTTGCCTGCGAGGAGGATTTGTGAAAATTCAGGGCTTTCTTCATTTACTTCTCCATGCGTAGCAAGGTGCAATATTTTAGGGTTTTGAAGGTTTTGAAAGATTGTTTTTTCAGCGTCTTTACGCAAATAACACTTTACAGGGTAGCCTTGCGCTATAAAAAACTCTTTTAAACGTAAAACTTCTGATTCGCTTCCGTTTAGGGTAGCTTGTTTGTGGATACTAAAATCTACAGGTGCGCAAAGTATAATCTCCCCTTTTTCAGTAGGCATTTTCTTTTGTTGATTTTGCACGAATAAGGTGGCTGAAAACGCATAACTAATGTTTTTATTTTTGCATAAATATGGCATATATTTATATGACACTGCCGCATTTGTTTTTTCTGTTAGCAATGCCTCGAAAGGTATTGTACCGAGCCGACCATCAGGAATAATTACTACATTTTTTTCTTTTTTGGAAAGATTTGCAAGCCCTAATTGTTGGTATATATAATAGCTACTTTGTGTGAATACTTTTGCAGAGCGAAACTTGATACCATTGCGTAAGGCTGTTATGTTTTTATCAAGATATTCTTCTCTTGGTAAATCCCAAATAGCTAATTTTTTTTTGCTTACTTCAAATACATAGATGCGTTTGGCTTTTTCGGCGATAAAATATAAAACCATACTGGTATTTTCGTCTAATGTTTCTCTTAATTTAGACAGACTAACGATTTGACTGTTATACTTTAGGTTAAAATAATCAGGGTATTTTTTTTCTAAGTTTAGAATAAAATTTTCATAGACACGCTTAAGCGTAAAAATACTATCTTGATACAGCTGGCTTTCAGCAGGATTATTTGCCATTTTTTGTTCGAGGCGCGTGAGGCTGTTTTTAATATTTGTTTCACGCGTTATAAAATCAGTAGGGATTCCGCCATACGCTTTGGCTTCAGTGTCGGCTATGGCAGAAAGAAGAACGGCAGATTTACTTTTTTCTGCAAAATAAAAGGCTTTTTCTGCATAATATTTTTTATTAAAATTTACTTCGCGCAATGCCAAACAAACGCGAATAGCGTACTCATATACTTGTGTGGCGTTATTATTAAGGGCTATTTTATCACTTTTGCTTTGGCGGATTCTACGAATTTGGTCAAGTATTTTATCACATAGTTCTAAGGTTTCTAAGGCAAATACTAAATCGCGCATACTTGCCGATTTTTCAAAATGTTTTTCCTCTAAAATCTCCGCTTTCATCAAAAGCGAGTTTAATAAAATATCTGGATTATAGGCATTTTCGCCTTTGGGATTGCTATAAATATCTTCGTTTGAAAAATCAAGTATATTGGCTTGTAGTGCTTTTTGAGTTTGTTGCAAGGCCATATTTAATTTACCTTGTATTCTGTAAAGATTGCCTAATGCGTTATAGCTATTAGCTATTTCAGGGTGTTTTTGGTTATAGTTTTTTTCATAAATATCTTTTGATTTTTTAAGATATATTTCTGCCTGTAAAAAATTATTTTGTGCTGTGTATGTTTGCCCAATATTGCTGTAGGCAAAGGCAGTATTGGGGTGTTCGTTTCCATAAATATCTTCCCAAATTTTGCTAGCATTTTCTAATTGAACAAGTGCCTCTGTATATTTTTTTTCTGCTTTGTAGGTGATGGCAATATTCGTGTAGGCGATAGCAATTTTCGGGTGTTTTTCGCCATATACTCTTTTATAAATATCAAACGCTTTCTCATAATATTCGCGCGCTTTTAGGGCATCAGTAGTGCTATAAATCAAGCCAAAATCATTGTAAGAAGCAGCTATATCGGGGTGGTTTTCGGGTAGTTTAGCTTGTCTTATGACAAGTGCTTTTTGTTCGTATTCGGAGGCAAGTTCC
This sequence comes from Cytophagales bacterium, assembly GCA_043748375.1. Classification (GTDB taxonomy): domain Bacteria; phylum Bacteroidota; class Bacteroidia; order Cytophagales; family Microscillaceae; genus RDXI01. The sequence goes on along the minus strand of JAYTNK010000047.1, from coordinate 1,230 downwards.
AAATTGCCTGTATTCCAATAAACCAGCCCTACATTGGCATAACCTTGTGCTTGTTCTAAAGGTTGTTTGGCTTCAATAGCGAATTGTATAGCTTTTTCGAAGGCTTGTAGCGCAAGGTCATTTTTACCAAGATTGAGTTGCAACTCGCCTAACGTATTCTGCAAAGCAGGCATTCGAACTGCCTCCATGCGTTCTAGTAATTCCAAAGCTTCAGCAAGTCTGCCTTGTCGCATAATACTGCGAGCTGTTAGTAATTCACAAGCTGTTTTTTGAGAAGGGAAATGATGATAGCCTTTGCTTGCCTGCCCAAACAGTACTTCGGCTTGGCTATACTCTGCTTTTTGGAAAGCTATTTGGGCATTTTGATAGTTTTTGAAAGCAGTGAGCGTATCCTGCGCTTGCGTATATAGGGTAGGCAAGCATAAGAATAGCCAAATGGCAAGTTTTTTCATGGTATTACATAAAATTTTAAGCAATTATACAAGTTTTTTTGCACAATCAATTTTTTATAAAATATCTACAGCTTTGCCTAAAAATTTAGGCTGTGTGTTTAGTATATAAATATCTAACATGACATTCACACGAGCCAATAATTCGCGCATTTGGGTTTTAAAACCTGCGCTTGCGCTTACGTCTTGCGCATTGTAAGCAACAGCGTGTATGCCTCTATGACGCGCTATAAAGATGGCGCGCTTGTTGTGAAACGGCTGCGATACGATGGTAAAACTTGCCTGCCCAAATACTTTTTTGGCACGAATAACCGAGTCGAGGGTGCGAAAACCCGCATAATCTAAGAAAATAATGTTTTCGGGTATGCCATCTTTCACCAACGCCTTTTTCATATCCATAGGTTCATTATAATAAGCGCGTGCATTATCGCCACTTACTAATAAATAATCTACTTTCTTAGCTTTATATAACTCAACAGCTGCTTTTATTCTATACTTAAAATAAGGATTAGTTGCACCATCAGATAACCGCCTACTTGTACCCAATATAAGCGCGACACGATTGTGTGGCACACGTTTTATATCGTCAAATACCCAATTAGTCGTGTACCATTCAACCATAAGATGCGAAAATAAGACTGATAACGTTACTATTCCTACAGAAAATAGTATAGCCCAAATACTATAACGCAACCATTTAGGTAATTTACGGAGCATAGTTTAGATTTAATATTTTTTCAAAAATAATACATTATAGGCAAAAGAACAAATGTTTTTAAAA
>JAYTNK010000046.1:0-3191 GCA_043748375.1 Cytophagales bacterium | reverse complement strand
GGCAAGACGCTTACCTTGTCTGCGCCTTTGCGGGTGAGCCAAGTCGTGGCATTGCAAGCAGGTACAGTCGCATCAGGTGGCAATTTGATTTTGGCTTCTTCTGCTACAGGGACTGCCTTAGTGGATAACTTCACAGGCGGTTATGTAGGCACTATCACAGGCAATATCCAAGCGCAACGCTATGTAGCCAATGCGAATGTAGGCTATCGGCAGTTGGGCGCACCTGTTACATGAGCGACTACGGCTCAGTTTGGTTTTAGTGCCTTTGCCTACAATGAGTCTATAGTATTGCGTGATGCGAACTTAGGCTGGCAGGCTTATTCAGGTACTTTGACACCTTTTGCGGGCTACAATGTGTTGCAAACCACCGCAGGCAATCAAACCTATACCCTCACAGGCACTATGAATACAGGTGCTTATAATGCCACGCTCACGCGCCAAGTCGCCAATGGCTTCTTGAATGCTTCGGCAGGTTCTAATGCCTTGAGCAATCCGTACCCTTCGCCTATTTCGTGGACAAGTTTGTTGGCACTCAATGCAGGACAGACCACAGGCTCCGCGTTTATGTTCAAAACTACAGGTTTGAACACAGGTCAGTGGGCAGCTATCAACAGCAGTGGTGTAGGCACGAATGGCGCAACCAATAACATAGCCTCTATGCAAGGCTTCATGGTACGCAAAGCAACATCAGGCAGTAGCACTTTTACCATCAACAACACGGTGCGTAACAATACGTATGCCAATAATGGCAATTTCTTACGCTCTGTAGTCCGTCCTTTGGTTCGTTTACAAATGACGAATGGCACGTTTGCAGACGAGGCTGTGATGTATGCAGAACCTACCGCTACAGGCAAGATAGACTTGAATTTTGATGCCGATAAATGGGCAGGCGAGGCAGACAAGCCATACTTGGGCTTCATCAGCGAGTCGCAAGACTTATCTATCGTAGCACTTGCGAGCTTGCCTACAGGCACTGCACAGGCATTGGCTGTACGCGGAAACGGTGTATTTACCTTACAAATTAGTGAAAAAGAAATGCTATCAGAAACTATCTATTTGCTTGACCGCAGGGCAGGTAAGTTGCATGACCTGACCGAAGGCTACACTTTCCAAGCGCGTGGTGCAGAAAACAACCGTTTTGTGCTATTTGTAGGCAAGCCATCTAACGAGCAGTTAGGCAAAACAGGCGAGCCTGTACGCATCTGGACAAACGAAAAAACCTTGTTTGTACGTTTCGCAGACCTTGATTTGGCTACCGCTTCTACCGCCGAAGTATTCAATGCACAAGGGCAAAACGTCTTGAAAACAAACGCTTTTCGCGAAGCAGACACGCAAATGGTTTTGAACTTGCCTACAGGCGTATATGTAGTGCGCGTACAAAACGCAAGTGGCGTTACCACACAAAAGGTATTTGTACAATAATAACCCCCAAAGGGGCTTTATAAACTATCGGCAGGGTTTTCAACCACTGCCGAAGTTTAATCATTCAAGCATAAAAAACAGAACTTTTAAATATATCAATCCCATGTTCAATTTCAAAAAACTCTCGACTCTTTTCTTTGCCCTTCTTTTGGGCGTATCTATAGCACAAGCAGATGTTTGTTGCCCAGATGACGTAATGGATTTTGACGCAGGTGCCTGCACAGGTGGTGGTGGCACTGTCCTTGCCCCTGGTTGTGGTGGTGGCGGTCCCGCTGCTACAGTGCCTATAGATGGTGGTATAAGTATATTCGCAGGACTTGCGGCAGCATACGGTACGAGCCGTTTGCGCAAAAAGAAGAAAAAATAATAAACTCCTTATCGGCAGTGAGCTTGTCCACTGCCGATAATTTTAATCTATCCAAAAAAATATGAACTTGTTACCTAAAAACCCAGTCGTAGTATTCTTACTAAAAGTGGTATTTTTGTATATTTTGTGGGACTTTTTGATGGGGTATTACCTCAATACAAGTTCTTTTGGTTATGTCCTTTCGCACTTTGTGAATAACAGTGCTATCTGGTGTTTAGACTTGATGGGCTATGCTGTACGCGGTTACAACAAAACGATAGGCATCAACATAGATGGCAAAGCCTGCGTTTTTATGGGCAATGCCTGCAATGGCTTAGATTTTATGGGTGTGTTCCTTTGTTTTGTCCTTGCCTACCCTGCCAAAATAGTGGATAAACTTTGGTTCATTCCTGTAGGTATCGTGGCTATACATCTTTTGAATGTATTACGTGTAACCTTGTTGGCATTGAATATACATTATTATCGAAGCACTTTTGACTTCAACCACAAATATACGTTTATGATTGCGGTCTATGCACTTATTTTTTGGTTGTGGATAACTTGGACAAAACGCTATGGAAAACAACCCGAAATGGCATAGATTTCGCCCTATTTTATTGGGCTTGTTGGTAGGTGCCTATTTATTGGTCTTGTATAAACTGAACGTTTATAAATACCAAAGCCCTACTAATACTACAGCTATAGGCATAGCAAGTGCCAATGGCAAATCTATTTTTGTGGTGGGGGCGTATTCATTGATTTGCACGCTTTTGATTTTGGGCATCACCTATGCCTACACCCAAAACAAGACTTTTACTATTTTGGCAGGCAAGGTGTTTGCTTTTTTGTATGTTTTGTTAGGAATATTGTTTTTCATAGAGAAATTTGTCAGCAAAACATTGTTACCCGATAGGGTAAACAGTGAGGTAGAAATGTTGATTTGCTATCCTATTGTGTTGGTTTTGTTGTTGGTGGGATATAAGTTGCACAAGCAACACTGAATTTGAGCCAATCTGCGAATGGTGTTTATACGCTTAGTTTGCAGGGAAGTAAGGTGCAGGCGAGTAAGAAAATAGTGAAGGAGTAAAATGTAGGGGAACACCCCATGTGGTTTTCCCCTTTTTTCTCAAACCCTGATAACCCTTTTATATGGTCTTTCGGGAGGCAAGATAACTTTTTCTTCGCCTAATTCATCAAAACCGAGTTGTGCTTGTATTTCTTCTTGATGTGCTTGGCTTTTGCCAAAATTTCATCAGCTTTATTGACGAGTTTGAACTCAGAACGAATGTATCTCATATTGTGATTGGTTTAAAATCCTTCGCAAATATACACATCGGAAAGTGCTTTTGGGAGATTTTCTAAAATATTTTATTCTTTGTAAGATACTTACTATCAGCTTATTAAACCCACAAGGTTTTTAAAA
>JAYTNK010000045.1:0-2983 GCA_043748375.1 Cytophagales bacterium | reverse complement strand
ACCACAAATCACCCGTTTCGATGCCCCTAAAAGCATCATACGTGGCGATAAAGCTGTGCTTGTATGGGACGTGATACCTACCAAAGCCCTGAAAAATATAACACTTGACAATACACAAGATAGCCTTCCTATACAAGGGAAAGCCGAAGTGCAACCTCGAAAAGCCCAAGAATACGAATTAAAAATTCAATACAAAATGAAAGGGCGTATGCACTCCGAATCTCGGAAGATAGCAGTAGCAGTGGAAGAACCCGTTGTCAAATTTACAGGCATTGCCAAAGTAGATATAGGCGAAGAAGTTATACTGAAGTGGGAACTGCCACACTTCGTTCAAAAGGTGCGCCTATCTGAATGGGTTGATGGCGAAATGATAGAGGATTGGACTGATATGCCCAGCCATGCCACCTACGGAGTAAAGCCTATCAAAGATGCGCTTTATAAGATCGAGTACATCGACGAAGGTATATTAAAGGTATTAGAACACAAAATTGAAGTAGGTGATGCCTTTTTTACGGGTACACGCCGCATTATAGCAGGCGAGGAAGTACAATTGATTTGGAAAGTAAATCCAAATATCAAAAATATTACCTTAGAAAAGCGCGAAAATATATACACACGCAAGATTATAAAAGACTTCTTGCCCGCAACAGGTAACTTCAAAACTGCGCCAACACAAACTACTGAATATCTTTTGAGCTTGATAGACGTACATCACACTACTTTATTGCACAAAGTAGAAGTAGTGCAAGGGCTTTTGAGCGGGCAACGCATAGTAAAACAAGGCGAAAAAGTTTATTTGTCATGGCGCGCTAACCCTGCCGCAAAAAATATTTGGATAGAAACAATCGAAAATGACTACCCCACTACTATTTATGCAAACCTAAGTGAAGAAGGTCAAATAGAAGTAACACCTAAAGGCAATGTAACACGCTTTTCGCTTGCAGTTGAAACAGCACAAGGTATAGAAAGATGCGAACATACGGTGAGAATAACAGAGCAAAATCAAGCAAATATTTATACGCAAGCCTCTCCAAACGCTCATACACGTTATGACGAGGTAAAAGATGCTCAACATCATCATGTAGGGTTTAGTAGTCTTGATGACTCACCTGTAAATATTCACCCAGAAAAATTCCTTAATGCGCCCACAAAATTCCTTTTTGATTTCGATAAAAGTGACCTCTCGCCTGCTTACAAAGCCGTATTAGATGCTTTAGTTCAGCAAATGAAGTTACACGAAAGTGCCATAGCTGAAATTACAGGTCATGCCGATTTGAAAGGTACAACTAAAGGTTGCGACCGCGTTGCAAAAGCCCGAGCTGAAAGCGTTAAACAATATTTAATACAGTCAGGGATACCCGAATATCGGATTATTACCAAGTCATTTGGGCGAATGTTTCCGCTAAACTACCACGAAATAAATGATACAGTTGCCAAAGAAAATAGAAGAGCCGAAATAGTCATTATGAATTAAAAAATCCCCATTCCTTCATACGGAATGGGGATTTTTTTTATTTCTTCTTATTTTTTTGATAATCAAATACGACTTTTCCGTATTTGTCCCATTCCATCATGAGATACGCTTCAACAGGTGTATCCCAATTGCCTTGGGGGGTAAACTGGGTTTGTTTCTTTTTTTGGCGGTTTTCATAAAACTCAGTCCAAATACCTACTTTTTCATTATTGGCATACTCACCTGTTTCGGCTATCGCACCATTTTCATGAAAACGGTAATAATCGCCATGCAAAAGCTTGTGTTCTACAGGCATTACCTCTTTTATTTTTTTATCGGCTTCGTCATAATACGTAATACGCGCCTCTTCTGAATACCCCATGTGGTAGGTAAGTTTTTCCATGAGGATATTGGCTTTATCAAAATTCTTCCAAGTATCATGCGTAAGTCCTTTATAATAATAGCCTTCCCACTCTGTATATCCGTTTTTTATGCGTTCGTACTTACCATGCAATAAATACATATCCAAACCTTTTTTTAGTTTAGCCGCGAGTGTATAATATGGTTCATGTTTTATTTTGCGCGTTTTTTTGTCATAATAATAAACGTCTTGTTGATACACATCATTAATGAGGAAAGTAGGCGCGATAAATTGCGCAATATCTATCACGTTATCCCCACCTTCGCGTCTGATGCTAAGGACACGTGTTTTGATACCAAAATATATTTTTTTATACTTTCGTTTTTTCTTTTCAGTTTTTTGCTTTCTATCCGCAAGAAATTCTGCCCGCCTGATGCTATCGCTAACAAGTCGATACTCCATATTGGGCAAGGTATCGTTTTCTAAAGAAAGCTCTTCAGTATCTTTTTTGTCGTTACCGCGCTTTTTAGGCTGTTGAGCCATAACGGTTTGTGTAAATACGCACAAAATAAATAAAAACAAATAAAAACGCATATAATAAATAAATTTATTGATGTATAAAATTATTGGTTGTTTAGCTCTTCGTAATCGTCCCACATCATTTTGATAGTTCCCACGCGAGCCTTTTCGCCATCTTTTAATAGCTTATGCTCAAATTCACCTTCAACTGTTTTAGATGGACTACAGATAAACGTAAAAACAGTATCGTGTCGTTTAAATTTGATAAAGGTTTTATTATTTTCAGTTTTGCTACTGATAATATGAAACAACTTGCCTGCCTCAATAGCCTGATAAATAAGAATAACATTCATATTATATGGTTATAAATCGAAAAAAAACATTTTCTTCACAAATATAGCTGTTTTTCAGCAAATATTTTTAAATTCGAGAAGTATGTTTTCAGAAAATTGTATTTTTATAAAATTAACAAGCAGGCAATCCCTTGTCGTTGCCCTTTTTGCAAGGTAATATTTCAATTTCCTCCATTTTTAGATATACACATCGGAAAGTGGTTTTGGGATATGACTTTTCGCTTACCCCACGTTTCACGTGGGGCTATTCATAGTTCAACCCCATTCGGGGTTGTCTAAATCTCCCAAAACCACTTT
>JAYTNK010000044.1:0-2308 GCA_043748375.1 Cytophagales bacterium | reverse complement strand
AAAATCTCGTTTTTCGTTCACAAATCGTCATTCAACAACGAGATGCTTCACTACGTTCAGCATGACAAATGCGCTATCACTAAAAATAATACAGAAGGCATTTTTTTTGCTCAATAGGATAAGGAGTTAAAAACCTATCTTATTGAGCAAAATTAGTTATAAAAATAAAATAAATATATTGTCAGCTGTGAAAAGCACTCATGCGATTATTTACTTGCTCCCAAGCGACCTATAAAAGGGCTTTATTATTTCATTTATACTTCTCAAACTTCATCATTAGCGTTACGCCTGCTTGTGATAGTTTGATGATTAAGGTATTATTGCGCAAGAAGCCTTCTACATATTCAGTACCTTCTGCATCTTGCAAAACAAGCAACTCTTTTTGAACTTTCCATGTCCCTTTTTCCGCTGTATTTTCCTCTTCGGTGTTGTCCAAAGTGGTATAAGTGCCGTCTTTGTTAAAAGTCATCGACATTTTACCTATTACGGTTGCTTTAGAGGCATCTATATCTTTTTTGGCTTCAGCAATTTCCGCTAATTCTTCTTGAGTGGGACTGCTACCACCCACGACATCTATATCTTTAAGCGTCCATGTACCTAGTATTTTCTTGTTTAGCCCGACCTTGCTACTAGTCGAAGGGATTTGTGCTTGTGCGCCTTGGCTAAATACACAAAGTGTATAAAGTACAATAAAATACGAAAAACATTTTAATTTCATAAATTTATTTGGATATTTTAGTTCTTCCAAGATTTATACGGGAATACACTCCCCACGATTAAAATCGCAGGTTAAATTAATCAACCCCGCAATTTTAATCGTGGGGTAGGCAAGTCTTTACACCGCAATTTTTTAAGCATTATATTTTTTATTAGACTTCTTGCTAAAGTGTTTTTTAGAAGCCTCAGACCCTGCCCTCTCTCCATTTTGAGAGGGAAAAGGTACTTTCGCAGGAAGTCTACTGTGGAATATTGTAAAACTTTAAATCATTTAATTTTCTTTAGCGTCTTTTCATTTGCTATCTTTAGGCATAGCAAAACCCATAACAATATACAATAACGGAGATATCCCCGAAAAAAGACCTACTAAAAAGGCGATGCGTACCCATGTAGGGTCAATACTAAAATACTCTGCTAACCCTCCGCAAACACCCATAATTCGTCTATCGCGTGTAGAGCGTGTTAGGCGTTTTTCACTAAGATTACGCATGACGGTTTTTACAGTGCTTTCGGTATCTTTCTGTTGCGCCCCTTTTAGCCCTTTTTTAAATGTATGAGTCAAGTTTTTAAAGTCATCTTCCCACGACCGCCAGTCCCCAAAGTTAGTATCTGAATTTGTAACTATAGGATTTGTTTTACTCGTAACGCCTTTATTTAACTCGCCTGCCAACCTAAAAGAGGCATCATGTTCGGGGTCTATTTGCAAGGCTCGTTTCACAAAAGTTTTGGCTTTTTGCAAAGCCTCTTTATCTTTATTGGCAAGCCAAACATTTTTATACGCATTAGCTAACCCAAACAGCGCATCTACGCTGGCGGGGTTGAGTTCAAAGGCTTGCTCGAACTCTTCTATGGCACTTTCCCAATCCTCATAACGGCTGTAGCCTTGTCCGCGTGCTACATAGTCTTTATATTTTTTTTGGATATAGGCGAGGTCGCTATCAGTCATACCCAACTCTTCCGCAATGCGTTGCATCTCTTGTTGGTCGAGAGGGCGTTGCTTTTGCTCTTGTTGGAGTTTGAGAACCTTTTGTATATAGGATTGAAGGAGATTATCTGCGTCGCTCATGGCTAACGATGGCTACATTGAGTAATAAATTGAATAGAATGACTGTTGAACAAATCGGGTTGGTCGATATTGACGACATGACCAGAGTTGGGTAATATCTGCAAGTAGGCGGTTTTATGTCGTTTCACCAAATGTTTAACTTGAGGTAAAAACATATAGTCTTCATCTCCCATCAAATATAAGGTAGGAATGAGTACTTCTTTTTCTGTAAAATAACGCAATAAAGGGTTTACTTCACTGGTAAGCTGATACCAACGAATAAATTCTTTTTGACACAATCGTTTTGCTTCATTGATAAATAAAATGCGCGACTGTCTATGCCTTTTGCGAGGCATAATAACCCACGCAAACAAGCTATAAATCCACATATATGGCACAAAGCGTTTGATACGATTACCCATATTTATCAGGATTTTAGAGCGAACATTTAGGCGAATCACTGCTCCGCCCATAGTCATGCTTTTTATTTTCTCTGGATGTTTTTCCGCTAAAGATCTGATAATAATGCTTGCTAATGAAATCCCT
>JAYTNK010000043.1:0-2853 GCA_043748375.1 Cytophagales bacterium | reverse complement strand
GGACTGCTCCAACAATGAATTCACCAACTTACCTGTGGGGATAGACCAACTCAAAAATTTAATCGGATTGTTCTGCCAAAACAATCAATTAACCAGCTTGCCTACAGGGATAGACCAACTCAAAAGTTTAACCCGTTTGTACTGCCACAGCAATCAATTGATCAGCTTGCCTATGGGGATAGAACAACTCAAAAGCTTAAAATATTTGAACTGTGCCAAGAATCAATTAACCAGCTTGCCTGCGGAGATAGGGGCACTCAAAAATTTAAAGGAATTGGACTACTCGAACAATAAACTAACTGGTTTGCCTGTAGGAATAGACCAACTCAAAAATTTAACCTTTTTGGGCTGCTACCAAAATAAGTTTTCCGCAGAAGAGATAGCGAAAATTAAAAAAATGTTACCTGATTGTAAGATTGCGTATGAGAATAGAAAATGAGGCAGGCATAAAAATAGTGTGGCAGGCGTTGTGCTTAGTTTGGCGAAGCCTGACCGTATCTTTTTAGGTTCGCACCTTGAAAAAGGATACGCTACAGAATCTCATCCTATTAAATTTTTATTCATTTCAATCAATATTTTAACATTTATTAAATAATAGTATGTTATGATAAATTACAAGCTATTCTTCGGTTGTTGTTTGTTCGTATAGTGCTTGTACTTTTCGCAATCTATATTTGATTTTATTGACTAGAATACGAGGCGATAGCACTTTTATACCCGCGCCAAAGCCCAATATTTCCCGCTCTAATTCATAATTTAAGATGAGTTCTAAACTTACAATAGCCCCATCTTTATCCTGTTTTAGAAGTGTTTGGCTATGATGTAACGGCTTTGTAAGCACATAAGGCATATTATCGTTATCTATTTGCAAAATTATTTTTATGGGTTTATCTTTTTCGGTTTTTGTAACGCCTAATAAGTCCTGATAATACGTATCAAAATCAACGGACGGATGTTCTAAAAAAGGTTCGTTAACAGCTTCTTGAAAAGTTAAAATTCTATCTAAAGCCAATGTGAATAGGGCAACATTGTTTTTACGTTTGGCTATCAAAAACCATCGGTTTCTATATTCTTTCAATAGGTAAGGATAGTAAATACTTTGGTTTGGTTTGATAGCTGTAAAAGATTGGTATTCGATAAGCAGGCATTTTCTATGTAAAATAGCTTGGTATAGCTCGTTGATATGGGCTATGCCTTTAAGTTGCTGATTGCTTTCAAATTGAATACAATTTCGGCTTTTTTTGCTTGATTTATAAAGATTATTTTCCAATTTTACTACCGTTTCTGCCATTTCACCAAAATAACTAAATCCATTAAATTGCTTTAGCACATTCAATACACCTTTTAGTTTTTCTACATCTGTATTGTTGATAGGCGTTTTAGATATGCTGTAGGTCTTGTCTTCATACACATAATATTTTTTATCAATAATAATAATAGGTGCGTTATAGCCTAACTTATCGCTCCGCATAAGTTGAATATCAGCCTGAATAGTACGCTTGCTTACACCTGTTGTGATGCCTTCATATTCATAGACCGCGTCAGAAACTTTTTCTATTAAATCATCTAAAGTCCATTTCCTGAACCTATTTTGGAGGCATTCGTCTATTGTTTTGTAGCGAATCAGCGCAAATTTATTGATGGACATAGGATAGGTATTTTACGTTTTTCAAAATTTTAATGATACCATGATTCAAAAAAGAATTGAATCATGGCAGGGTAGGCAAGGCAGCAAAATTGTTTTATGAGGCTTCTTGCAAAAGTATAAAAGTGGCTGAAAAACGCCCATTCCCCCTTGTTTGGTGTCCTCACCAAACATTGATAGCGGTTTGGTGAAGGCACCAAATAAAGGGAATGAGGGTAAAATGGGTGGTGAAAGACTTTCGCAAGAAATCTATTCTTTGGGTCCGAATACTTGTACCCAATAGTTTTTGTAAAAACCAATGCCTACGGAGGTGTTGCCACTCATGATATTGGCATAGTGTCCTGGGCTATTTATCCATTGTTTCATAGCACCTTCGGGTGTATCGCTTCCCCAAGCTATATTTTCGGCAAATCCCGAACCAAACTTGCCTATGCGGTCAAATGCGCCACATATTCGCACTTCTTTGCCATCAATTACATCATGCGAGTCGTGGTCAAAATAGCCGTCTATTGCCATGTCTGCGGCATGATAACGAGCGGCTCGGGCAAGCTTCGTATTCCAAACCAAGGCAGGCTTGCCTACTTTTTTGCGCTCTTTATTCACAATTTCCAAAACACTTTTTTCGAAGGCTTCGTTTTCGGCAGGCACATTCTCTGTTCCTTTTGCACAACCTTTGAAGCTTGGCAGGGTGGCTACATTATTGTTTGGATTCTCTACTGGTTTTGTAGAAGCAGATTCGACTACTATAGAGGAGGTAAGGTCATTAAAGTCGCCCACGAAGGTAGTATTTTCTGTGAGTGTCATCGTCTTACCTTTGTAATTGCCATCAGCATATAAAATAACACGCAAATTTTTTGGTATTTTTATAGAGCTGAGTTGGTCGTTGCCAATACCTAATTGGGCAATATCAAATTTGCCTATCCCAAACTGCTTGCTCAGTCCCTGATAATTGCTGTGTTGATAAATAACAACCTTGCTATCAACTACAGGCGTGATTTTTCGAGGCTGTGCATATACATTATACAGGCACAAGAAGGCTAAAGTAGCCATAAAGATAGATTTTTTCATGTTTAGGTAGTTAAAACACTTATTAAAGGTATGACTTTGGTTTTTGGAGGAGCGAGTTTCAAATTTGGCAACAAAGTACTGATAATGAATACTTTATAAATTAAAAAAAACATTAATTCCATTGAATATTATAAAAAATA
>JAYTNK010000042.1:0-2590 GCA_043748375.1 Cytophagales bacterium | reverse complement strand
TACAGCATCTCAGGCAGGCAAGGTCTTACCCAAATTCTAAATAGCGACATCTGAAAAGGCAAAAAAAACTACAAGTTACCAAAACATTGTAGTTTTTTTGTATTACAGCCTTAGTATGCACAAAATTTGCACTGACAATGATATGCAAGATTTTTATAGCTTATTTTTACTGAATCCACAACCTATGTTGTTGTACTACCCCGCTCAAAAACGGATAGGTATAACAAACGAGGCATTGCAGGTTACTTATGGTTATACGCAAGAAGAGCTATCAACCATGGACTTGCCTGCTCTTGAGAGTGTTATGCCACTAAAAAAAACAGGGACAATACATCAACGCAAAGATGGCACATGGCTACAAGTTGAAGTTTCTAGGAAAGATTTGATATTTGATGGGCAAGAGGCACAATTAGTACTTATTCGCGATATTACAACCTATAAACAACAGGAAGAGGAATTGCGCCAAGCCAAACAACGTGCAGAAGAGGCAAGCCATGCTAAAGAACTATTTTTAGCAAGCGTTAGCCATGAAATTCGCACTCCCATGAATGCTATCATGGGCATGAGCTATCTACTAGAAAAAACAATACTTACACCGCAACAAAAAATATACAATGACACTATCAAAGTTTCTGCTGAAAATCTGTTAATTATTATCAATGATATTTTGGATATGTCCAAAATATCGGCAGGCAAGATGACCTTAGAAAGTGTAGGCTTTAAGCTAACAAACCTTATAGAAAATTTGGGGAATACGATTCGCTATCGTGCAGAAGAAAAAGGCATAGGGTTATTTACTGAAATAGACCGCCGCATTACCCCCATTTTATTAGGCGACCCATTGCGCTTAAATCAAATACTATTAAATTTAGTAAGTAATGCTATCAAATTTACAGACAAAGGACAAGTAGAAATCGAATGTAAGCTATTGGAAAGTACACAAGCTACCCATACTATCCAATTCAAAGTGATAGATTCAGGCAAAGGCATTGACAAAAATAAGTTGGAGAAAATATTTGAGGCTTTTAGCCAAGAAGACGAAAGTATCTCACGCGAATATGGAGGCACAGGATTAGGATTGTCTATTTCAAAAAATCTAGTGCATCTTTTTGGTAGTAAATTGGAAGTAGAAAGTACAAAAAGCACAGGCACTACGTTTGCATTTACACTTGAACTGGGCATAGGCGATCAAGAGGACTTGCCTCAAAAACAACAAGAAATTAATATTACAAAGGTTAGAAAACATTTAGAGGAGTTGAGGGTTTTGTTGGTAGAAGACCACGAAATGAACCTTTTTGTCGCAACCTCTATCCTTGCACAATGGGGTATAAAACCCGACATCGCACTTAATGGAAAAGAAGCACTTAAACGCATCAGGCAGTACAAGTATGATATTGTGCTTATGGACATTCAAATGCCCATCATGGGAGGTATAGAAGCCACTAAAATTATACGAAAAGATATAAAATCTGATGTAATTATCGTTGCCCTTACAGCCAATGCTATCAAAACTGACATAGACAAATATTTATCTGTAGGCATGAATAAACACTTGGCAAAGCCTTTTGAGCCTTCAGCCTTACTAAACATCATGGTCGAAACTATAGTTACTACAAAAAAAATGGATACTATTTATAATCTCCCCAAAGTTCGCCAAATGTTTGATTACAATGAGGCTATAGTAAAAAAAATGCTCGCCTTATTTGTCGAGAAAACCCCGCAGATGCTTCAGCAATTAGAGGAGGCTTACGCACAAAAACGATATGTGGTGGTAAGCCAAATCGCCCACAAATTAAAATCTTCGGTTAAAACATTGGGGGCAGATATTTTAGGCATAGAACTGCAAACCCTCGAAGAGGTGGCGATAGAAGTCATAAAAGACCTTACGGAAATGGATACTCTCATGGAAAGTATCAAGGAAAATACAATCGCCTTGATAACTGAAATTCAAAGCGATTTGTAAGTGTTTCTTAGGCTAACTTAATCCCTCTATTTGCCCTTGTACTAAGTCAATGAATTGAGCTTGGGGTACTTTAGGCAAGCCAGGCATACGCATTATCTCGCCTGCCACCGCCACGATAAAGCCCGCACCCGCATTGATGATGAGTTGTTCTATAGGCAAGTCGAAATCTTTTGCCACTCCTAAAGCAGTAGCATCAGCTGAGAACGAGTATTGTGTTTTGGCAATACAAATAGGCAAGTGTTCCAGCCCCAGTTTCTTGATTTTGGCAGCGTTCAGGCGTGCTTTTTTATCTAAAACTATATCTCTTGCTCCATAAATTTTCTGAGCAACTTTGCGTATTTTGTCTATAGGCAAGTCCGTATCTTCGTATGTAAACTGGAGCGGCTTTGATGGATTATGCGTTATGGTTTCTACAACGGCATTAGCAAGCTCTATAGCACCCTCGCCTCCTTGCGTAAAAGCATTGTTTACGGCAAATTTAACGCCTTTTTCCGCGCTCCACTGACGTAAATAATCCATTTCTTCGACTGTATCAAAACCGTATTGATTGAACGCCACCACTACCGATTGACCAAAACCTTTCATGTTCTCAATATGCTTTTCTAAATTGGCTATACCCACTTTTAT
>JAYTNK010000041.1:0-10962 GCA_043748375.1 Cytophagales bacterium | reverse complement strand
CCACTACAGCCGTAAAAGAGAAGGTATTGCCTGTGAAAAACAAGATTAAAACAGCCCCAATTATCCCAAGTGGAATAACTGACAACACAATAAGCGTGCTTTTGAAGGTTTGAAACTCTAAAATGAGAATAGCCAAAATACCAAAAATGGTGATGATGATAATCGTGTCTAAGCCTCCAAAAGCGCGTTCTCGGTTTTCTACCTCGCCTGCCATTTTGTAGCTATAATCTTTGGGGAACTTTAAGGTTTTTACTTTGTTTTCTATTTGTTGTATCACGTTTCCAGCCAAAAATCCACTGCCAATATAGGCGGTTACGGTTACAAAACGGTCTTGGTTTAAGTGTTTGATAACGGTAGGCGAGGCAGAAAACGTGATGTCTGCCAACTGACGAATAGGCACTTGCACCCCTGTAGCCGTACTTACAAACAGTTTATCGAAAACTTCGAGGCTTTGGTGGGCGTTTCGTGGGATAGTAATGTTCAGGTTTATTTCATCAGCATCTTTAGGTTTGAACTTGCCTACGTTTAGCCCTGCAATGCCGAGCCGAATGGTTCTATCTATTTCGATGGTAGGAATGCCCAATAGCCCTGCTTTTTCTTTGTTAATACGGACTTGCAAATCCATGTTTTGGGTTTTGATAGGATTGTTGATGTATATAGTGCCTGCTGTATTTTGTACGATTTCTTCCACCTTGCCTGCCCAATGGTGCAAAGAGTCCAAGTTATCGCCAAATATGCGCACAGCTACAGGGGCTTCGAGGGGCGGTCCCTGCTCGAATTGCTTTACTTCTATACGCGCTTTTGGATAGTTCTCAAAGTCTTTTCTCAATTTATCGATGAAGCGTGTGAGTTCGGGCACTTCCATTTCGTTTAATTGCACAAAGAATTCGGCAAAATTAGGGGCTTCGTTTTTCTGTTGGACATTGTAATAAATACGCGGATTGCCCTTGCCTATGTTGCTGGTATAGCTTTTAATATCCTTTTTTTGTTTCAAAATGCCCTCAATCTCTTTGGCTATTGCGTCTGTTTCATACAAGCTTGTGCCGAGTGGCGTTTGAACATCTATCAAAAATTGTGGCTTATCAGACTTAGGAAAAACGCTGATGCCCACCACAGGAATCAATGCCACACAACCTAAGAATATTAAAAACGCGATGCTCAATGTCCAAAACGGATAGGCTATCGCTTTATGCAGTAGCTTGCGATAAGAGCCAGAAATGAGCCATTTTAGCCCGCGCAAGAACATATTGCCATGTTCGTCTTCTTCTTTTTTTAAGATAAGGCTTGCCAGAAAAGGCACTATAGTAAGCGAAACCAAAAGCGAGGCAAAAACGGTTGTGGTAACTGCCATAGGCATACTTCGTATAAAATCGCCTGACGCTTCAGGCAAAAACATCAAGGGTAGGAACGCAAATATAAGCACAGCCGTACAGCCCAAAACCGCCAATCCGATTTGTTTGGTAGCTTCTATCGCTGCCTCACGCGGGGCATAGCCCAAGCGCAAAAAGCGGGCGATATTTTCTGTAACTACTATAGAGTCATCGACCAATAATCCCAACGCAATCACAAAACCTACCACGCTTAACTGATTGATGGTGTAGCCTGCAAATTGCATAAACGCCAACCCCACCGCAAGACTCAACGGAATAGAAATCATTACAACCAATGAAGCCCGCAAGCCTAACGGAATCAGCGTAAATACAACCAAAACGATAGCAATGATAAAGTCGCGCAAGAAACTCAATAGGCGTTTGCTTACGCCTTCGGCTTGGTCAAAGCTCTTTTCAAACTTCAGGTTGGCAGGCAAGTCGCGTTCAAATTCCACTAAGGCTTTGGCGACTACATCCTTGACTTTCATGATGTTTTCACCATCTTTCATGGAGCAGGTTATGAAAACAGCTCGCTTGCCGTTTAATCGCGCAAAATAGGTTTCATCTTCATATTGAAGGCTTACATCTGCCACATCGCGCACACGCAAAACGGCAGAGCCAGAACTGTTAAGAATGGTATTTTGAATTTCGGTTATATCTGTATATCGTCCACTTGTTTTCACGTTAAACTTCTTTGTACCCATCTCAAGGTTGCCTGCAGGAATGTTGGCGTTTTCACTTTGAATGGCTTGTATTACACGACTGAGAGGGATTTTGTATTGCGCCATCTTATCGAAATTCAATGATAAGCGGACTTGTTGTTTGGGATAGGCTTCTGAACCTACGTTCTTGAGGGCTTTAATTTTCTTGAGTTTGTCTTCTAATTTTTTGGCGTGTTTCTCCAATTCGCTGTACGGGGCAGTTTCAGAAAGGAGCGCGGTTTGAATAATGCGCACATCGGAGGGCGTAAATTTGCGCAATTCAAAGCGAGCAAGGTCTTGAGGAAGTTGAGGGCGGAGGTTGTTTATTTCGCGCAATACCTCGTCATATTTCTTGTCGCGGTCTGTGCCATATTTGAACTCTATCCGCGTTACGACCAAGCCATCTTCTATTTCAGAGCGGACTTCTTTGAGGTCATCAAGTTCATTGATAACTTTTTCTATAGGGTCGGCTATGAGTTCTTCCATATCGGTAGGACTTGTGCCTGGATAAACTACAATCAATACAAAGAATGGAGGGCGAAACGTAGGGTCTTCGCTTTTAGGTATCGTGAGCAGTGAATTGATACCTATAGCGATAACCATAATGAAGATGATTATCGTAAATTGATAGTTCTTAACGGAAAACTCTGTAATTTTCATGCAGAAGCGTGGACTGTTTATTGCTTTGCAAGTTACACACTATTTTAGCAATAGAAACATTTTGATACTCAAAATCTAAGGTAAAAAAATAACGATAATAATTAGCATGATTTTCGCCTATTCTGTAGGCAGCATTTTGAACTTACTATAATAGACATCTTTCCAATTAAATTTTAAACCTTGTTTATAGTTATAGAAGCACTTTGGTAACATAACAAGATGTTGATTATCAGATATTTAATTGGAAAGATGTCTATTGTAGATTGAAGCAGGTAGGCAGCTCAAAAAATAGCCTACTCAAATATCGTAGCTATTCACCACGCCTTAACTACTAACATCCGAACCCTGCTACTGCAAAATTTGTGTATATCGACTTGCCTACCAGCCAAATATATACGCTAAAATTTACCAATGCGTTAGGGCATATACTCCCTATAAATAGCATACAAGAAGACAAGAAAATAACGGTTGATATTAGTACTTGCAGGCAAGGTATCTACTATATCCAAATAGCAGACGGCAGGCAAGTTGTAGTTAAAAAATTAGTAGTACAATAACAGGCTTTTTGCGAAAGTGTTCGCAAGGGTTATTTATGATAGGAGTATGTTGGAAAAATTTGTTTGATTGTAACTAAGGGGGTGTTTAGTTGAACTGTATCTGTTGTTAAAAAACGTCTTTTGGGTTGTAATTTCGTTAGATTTCTCGTTGTAGCGACTCGCTACGACTGCAAAATCTGCCTCATTTCACGCCAAAATACGCACTTTTACTGCCGAAAAATTCAACTAAACAACCCCTAATTGATAACCAGTTTTATTATAAAAAAAGTTTTTTGTACCCTACTTTATGGTACATTGTCAAGTATTACCAAAACCGTTATCAAATAGAATTTCTATACAGAGATGCCAGCCAATTTACAGGACTTGAACGGTGTCAAGCAAGAGATGGGGGACAAACTTAATTTTCATTTCAACACTGCCCTGACCACCGTTTCGGTTATGAAAGTAGCGCATTATTTGAGTTTACTAAAAGAAGAAAGAGAAACTTTTTCTATGGCAAGCCTCAAAGTAAGGTATCACAATGAATTATTGATTCAAATTTTTTCGAAGCGTATGCAATAGACCTCAAACAGCACATTAATCAATTTTGGCGTGATAAACCATAAAATCTAAACGGAGTATTGCCATATTAAGACATCAAATCTATATCTTTTTCTGTTGCGATTTCAAGAAGATGATTCATTTGTTTGACAACTATGTCTAGTTCATTTGCTGAAAATTTTAATCTATTTATCATGTCTTGCATGTTTACATCTAAATTCTCTACTTCTATCAACATACATAATCCAAGTATTCTTGCCAAAGGACCTCTCAAGTCGTGAGAGTTCATATAGGCATATTTCTCCAATTGGAGATATTGTTCCTTTAATTTTGTGGTTCGTTTTACTACAATATTCTCAAGGTTCTCATTCATTTGAGTCAATGCATTGATTGCAATCCCTACTTCTTTAGTCCTTTCCAACACTTTAATTTCTAACTGCTCGTTTGTTTGTGTTTGAAGTTGTTTGTTTTTTTTCAATTCAATGATTAGTTGTCTTTGCGCTTCTTTCTTTTCCTGTTCATTGATGTATTGTTTCATACCTATACCCATAGAAAAAATTAAAATCTCACACAAAATAATAAACTGTGCCAACATCACAAGATTTGGTGTTGATGCATGGGTAGGTTCAAATATTATTAACAACGCTACCCATATCGCTCCTGAGAAAAAAAAGACATTTCCAATAACGAAATAGCGCGTTATGATGTCTTTCTTGAACAAAACCTTTAAAGTAAAAATAATAGCACCTATGCAAAAGAAAATATAGATGATATTATATATTGAATTTATGGCTGCGATATTGATACTCCACACATAGTAAAAAAAAATATTTGATACACTCATAAGCATCATGCCTATTACAAAAACCCAAAAGATTTTATGCCAAGTAGGATAATTAAGCTTTGTGTTTAAGTAAACTTGTGCAAATCGAAAATAAAATATAAATGCAGAAATCATCATAAAATCTCCTGCATGGGCAGCGATTATCGGAAATTCGCCAAATAATTCTTCTACTTGAGTTAATCTAAAAGCATAATATCCACCCCAACTTAGCATATAAAGCATATAAAAAAGCCTGTTTTTGTCCCAAAAAACAAAAATAATGAAAAAATTGTACATACTCATCAAAAAGACTGCTCCTATAAAGAAAGCTCTAAATAATTGGGGCAAATTATTTAAATTTTTGTAGTACTCGAGTTCATAGGTTTGAAAATTTGAAATTGTAAAAGTATGTATATTATTAACTCTTGGGTGAGTCAGGGTATGCAAATAGAATTTTTTGGTAGCGTTTGGTTGTATTTTTATTTTAAAAGTGCTATTAAATTTTAGTAATTGCCTTTTGGATTGCAGAATAGCTCTACCTGTCATAAGAGGTTTTTGCGAGCTGAATATATCTTGATAAAGTTCTACTTCTGCTTCTTTTCCCAATCCTAAAGCAACAGTCAAGGTATCATGGGTGGGGTTAGATAAGGTAAATTGAAACCAATAGTTTTTATATACATCAAATTTCAGCTTATTGAAAGGCATAAATTGTTGTTTCACAAGGTCTTTCCTGTTCTTTTGAGTTCCTTTTTCTTCATATACCTCCATAAATTCATTCAAAGGCTTTTCAAGTTCCTGTCCTGAAAGTCTTAGTGTTTGAATGGACTGAGCATAATTGATACAAGGCGTAGCAATAAGCATAAGTAAAAAAAAGCAAAAAGAAATCATGTAATTGTTCAATACTCCGTAGGATTTTGAGTTAAGCAATAAAAGCGTTATAATTAGACTTCTTGCGAAAGTGTTTTTTAGAAGCCTCACACCCTGCCCTCTCTCCATTTTGAGAGAGGGAAAAGGTACTTTCGCAGGAAGTCTATTGTTTTTTGGAACGAAGATAACGCTTTTATGGAGCGCATAACCCTCTTAAGCACAATATTAGCCAAAATGCCTAATATAAACAACTAGCAACGAAATTTTTTATACCTTTAATTTGCTTATTCATGCAAATTAAAGGTCGTATCAACTTTATGCAAATGGGTCGTTATGGCAAGTACAAGGAAGGGATTTATCGGATAAATTTCAGTAAAGGCTTTGATTTTCAAGGGTTTAATTGTGCACTTATTTTGTCCAAAGGGGCAGGACATTACGTGGTAGCCTTTAACCTAAATACCAACAACTAATCAATTTTGGCGTGATAAACCATAAAACTATTTTCTTTCTGTTTTTTATAAAGCGAAGTCTGATAATCAAAACCGCAATACAAAATGCTCTTTGCTAAATTTGGGGCTAACAAAAGCAAGTCCAAAAGAGAATAAGTCTATACTTATGGTAATGTTCGGGTGCTGACTTATTTCTTCCCAAGCACGATTCATACCTTCGGACCAATAAATGTCATCAAAAATAAGCAACGCATCTGTAGACAGGCGTGGCAAAATTTGGTTAAAATACCGCATAGTAGCCTCGTATTGATGGTTTGCATCTATGTAGGCAAGATCGATGGTAGGCAAGGTAGGCAATAGTGCTGGCAAAACCGTTTCTATATTGCCCACGTGGATTTTTATATTGCTTGCCGCCAATATATCGAAATTTTGTTGAGCGACTTTAGCTGTTTCAGCGCAACCCTCTACAGTGTGAATACTGGATTTTTTTCGCGCCTCTGCCATATAAAGCGTACTTAAACCAATAGAAGTACCAAGTTCGAGTATCGTATTTGGGCTTAATTCGTTTACTAATCGAAATAAAAGTTCGCCTTCTTTTTTGCTTACGGCACTGTTGCGTGCGATTTGGCTAATTGTTCGTTCTGCGCCCATACGTCTTGAGCCCGCCCCAAAGTCTTGTACTTTCAGGCGTGTTGTATCTTGCATAAGTGATAAGCGCAATGTATCCAATGCCCCAAAAGCATAATATGACTTTTGAATCGCTATTACCTCCCTATAAAGTTGATACAAAAAGGGTGCGTGCAAAGCATGGCTATTGCGAGCTTTTGCAAAATAACGGAGGTAGGCAAGTGGCGTGTAGAGAAAAGATGGTTTCAAAGTGGTAGGTGGCTGTTATTAGGAAGAATTTGAGTCAAGTTATTACCAAAAAAGGCATACAGCAACAAATAAAGCCCAAATATAATCAAAATTACTCCTCCGATTCTATCGGTAAGCGCAATAACTTTGTCAGTCAAAACATTGCTCAACAAATTAGCGATGTATGTTTTCAGCAAATCGGTAGAAAAAACAGTTATCACAATACCTGTTAAGAATACTATTCCTTGCAAACTTGTGAAGTTTGCCCCAAGAATGGTAGAAAGATTGCTGATAAGCCCTAACCAAAACAAATATACAAACGGATTAAGCATATTCAACAATACACCTTGCCCAAATACTTTGAGATATCCTCCCACTTGATTTTTGTCATTTACAAATGCAGGAGTCCCTTCCTCGTGCTCAATAGGTTGCATAAAATGTTTTGCACCAAATACAAGCATGGCTATTCCGCCTACAAAGCCTGCCCCAGATTGAAAAGATGGTGAGCTAACAAACTGCGAAATGCCCGAATACACCACAAGGGCAATAAACGCATCGCTTGCGGCTATGCCACCCGCCAAGAATGCCCCTGACTTGAAGCCACGACTGATGCTAATGCGAATAAGTGCGAAAAATACGGGTCCTATTGTGCTGGCGAGTACTAAGCCATACAATATGCCCGTAAATAAGAATGTGAGCATTTAAGTTGCTTCTATTATTTTGAGGTGCAAAGGTACTAAAAAAAGGTGGCTTTACAAAAAAAGCGGATATTATCTTTGTGCTTCTTGCCTACCCAATATGCTGTTGCAACAATTCCCAAAAAAAAGCCTCGTCTTTCAAAAAATACACCTCTATAGGCAAGGTCAATACTTGCCTACCACGCAGGCAAGCAGAAAAAGCAGGTTGGGATAGTTTTGTCCAATCCTTTTCAGTGGTGAGAATAGGGTATAACGTGGTTATTTGGGCAATATCTGCCTCTGTATAAGCGTGATGGTCAGGAAACTCAAAGTGTTTATCTATCTCATAAATCGTTTTCAAATATTGGAGCATTGGTTTTGCGCGGGCTATGCCCGTAAGTAGGCTGACGCGCGTGCCTGCAGGCAAGGGCAATTCATAACGCAAAGAGGTAAAAAAAACAGGCGTTTTTGGCTTCGCATACCGCAAAACCTGCTGTTTTATGCTTGCCTGTTGCTCAATAGATAAATTGGGTGGGCATTTGCTGACTATCACGGCATCAGCTCGTTTTGCACCTTGCCTGCCCTCGCGCAATCGTCCTGAGGGGAATGGCAAATCATCGTAAAATAAGCGGTTATAATCCGTAAGTAAAAGATTAAAATGCGCTTTAATAGCTCGATGTTGGAAGGCATCATCAAGCAAAACAAGGTCTATTTTGGGTACTAATTTTTCAATGGCTTGTACGGCAAATACGCGCTTTTCTCCAACCGTTATGATGAGTCGGCTATCGGCTAAACTGTATGCTTTTTGGTGCATTTGATAGGGTTCATCACCCAGTGTTTCGGGGGTGTCGGTAGGCGAGGCAATTCTAAAGCCTTTCGTTTTTCTGCCGTAGCCTCTGCTAAGGGTAGCAAGGTTTTGGGTAGGCAAGAAACGGCGTATCAACAATTCTACATGAGGCGTTTTTCCCGTACCGCCTACAGTAAGATTGCCTACATTGATGAGGCGCGGGCTATTTGGCTGATAGGTTTTGAAATACCCCTTATCATACAAATAATTTCGTATGTGTGTAATAAATTGATATAAAAGTGTGATTAAATACATAGCATAGTTTTTATTTAAAAAAGACCGCTTGCGGAAATGTTTCTTAACAACGATAATAGACTTCCTGCGAAAGTACCTTTTCCCTCTTTCAAAATGGAGAGAGGGCAGGGTGTGAGGCTTCTAAAAAACACTTTCGCAAGAAGTCTAATTAAATAACATGATATTTTGGTAGCTATAAACTATTGATTATCAGTATTTTACAATCGTAAATCAAAAATCTTAAATCGTCAATCTTCCTTAATACTTTCACAAGCGGTCTGTTATGCTTCGAGTTCTTGCAAGGCAAGCCATGCCATGAGTCCCATGCCTACTTCGAGTGCCTCTTCTTCAATATCAAAAGTAGGTGTATGTACAGAGGAGATAATTCCTCGTGCCTCGTTGCGTGTACCAAGCCTATAAAAACACGCATCTATTTGCTGTGAGTAGTAGGCAAAATCCTCGCCTGCCAGCCACAAATCAATGTCTATTACGTTTTCTGCCCCTAAGTATTGTTGCGCGGCGTGCTTCATGCGGCGTGTAAGTTCAGGATTGTTTTTGAGGTGCGGATAGCCAACCCTTACTTCAAACTCACACTTTCCGCCCATAGCTTCTGCCATGCCTGTAGCCATTTTGACCATGCGTTGATGCGCTTCGGTACGCCATGCTTCATCATAAGTACGGAATGTGCCTTCTATATAAACTTCGTTAGGGATAATATTTGTAGCACCTTCGGCAATAACCTTTCCAAAGGAAAGCACAGAGGGCATTTTAGGGCTACAATTCCTGCTGATAATTTGCTGCAGGGCAACAATAATATGCGAGGCTATTAGCACAGGGTCGATGCCCATTTCAGGCATAGCCCCATGTCCGCCTTTCCCTATCACCTTTATATATAACTCATCAGCGCTTGCCATGTACATCCCTTCTCGGAAACCAACCATTCCTGCAGGTATCTGTGGCATAACGTGTTGCCCTATGATACTTTTTGGAGCAAGAAAGCCGTTTTGTGGTTTTAAAACGCCTTCTTTAATCATTAAGGACGCGCCACCTGGTATTTTCTCTTCGCCTGGTTGAAACAATATCTTTACAGTGCCTTCAAATTCCTCTCGCAAATTATGCAATATATGCGCCACGCCCAACATAGAAGCGGTATGCGCATCATGCCCGCAAGCGTGCATAACGCCTTCATGCGTAGATTTGTAAGGCACATTATTTGCCTCTCGGATAGGCAAGGCATCAATATCAGCACGCAAAGCCACCGTTTTAGCGGTTGGATTCTTACCTGCGATATACACTACAGTTCCTGTAGTGGCTATTCCTTCGTGTGGCTCTAAGCCGATTTCGCGGAGTTGTTGGGCAATGTATTTGGCTGTTTCAAACTCTACAAACGAAAGTTCGGGGTGTGCGTGCAAATGACGGCGGAATTTTATAACGGTCGATTTTGCCTCTTGCGCCAGTTTTTTTATTTTATCTTGCATTTAACAGTTTTGGTGAACGTCTGTAGAAAATTGTTTTGCGCTTATTTTTTAATAAAACTACCAAATATAAAGTTTTGTTCTTTATCGTTGGGTGTCGAATGAATTGTTTGCACATACTCTATGGGTTGAAAAGTAGTTGCAAAAGTTTCGCAAAGTGTTTCGGCTGTATATTGTGTGATGGGTAAGCCACTACATTTGGTAGGCGCATTTTCAGAGAATGTGCCGACTATCAACTTGCCTGCGGGGATTATACAATCGCTCACCATTTGAACATAGCGTGCGATGTCTGTTTGCTCAGTAAGGAAGTGGAAAGTGGCTCTATCATGCCAAAAGGCGTATTTTTCGGTAGGCAAGAAGGTTGTTATATTGCTTACTATCCATGTTACGCGACTTGCCTGCCCACCCAAGTTGGTTTGTTTTTGCTGGATAGCTGTTTCCGATATATCCAAGACAGTAATATTTTCATAGCCTTCCTTCAACAAGTAGTCCACAAAATTACTTTCACCTCCACCTATATCTATTATTTTAGCGGATTTTGGTAGATTTGCTTTTTCCAAAAACGCTATAGAGGTATGCGGAGTAGCTTGATACCAGCTTACTTCTGTAGGTTTTTTGGTTTGATATACTTGCTCCCAATGTGCTTTGAGATTATCTGTCATAACAGCAAATTAAAAAAAAATGTTACTTTTGCGTTACAAAACGCTTTACAAAAGTAATACTTATTTTTAATCTTTGCAAAAAACAGTCGTTTTCTTTTTGAGTAGCAGATGCCACTCGCAAAAAGAGGTAATGTTATATTTGTAAGGCTGTTGTCATTTTGAGCGTAGCGAAAAATCTCGTTTACAGTAGGCGTATCGTTGTTTAAAGTCGAGATTCCTCACTTCGTTCGGAATGACAAAACATT
>JAYTNK010000040.1:0-4765 GCA_043748375.1 Cytophagales bacterium | reverse complement strand
TGTGGATAATTTATTTTCCGAACTCCAGCAACGTATGCTCATAGAGGCACTACGTATGCAAGAATGGACTACGCGCGACTTTATGGCGTGTTCTAATGTTGCCATTTACTACCAATCCAAACAACCGCCTGTAGTGCCTGATATGTTTCTGAGCTTTGATGTTCGGAAACCTGATAGCTGGTTCAAGAAAAAGGACAAATGCTATTATATGTGGCTGATGAAAAACCCCCCCGAATTGGTATTGGAGATAGTGTCGAACAAAATAGGGGGCGAGAACACCACCAAATTTGATATTTACGCCAAAATGGGCGTGAAGTATTACATTATTCACGACCCATACAAGGAATTGTATGCGGAAGACCTCAATATTTTTGAGTTGGTGAATGGTAAGTATGCTCCTTACGCACCTGTAGCCCAGAATTATATGCCTGATATTACGTTGGGCATCAAGATATGGGACGGTATTTTTGAAGACTCGGAAGCTCCTTTTGCGCGTTGGTGCAACAAGGAAGGCGAGTATCTGCTTACAGGCAAGGAGAAAAGCAATATAGAGGCTTTGCGCGCAGATGCAGAATCCCAAAGAGCTGATGAAGAATCCCAAAGAGCTGATGAAGAAGCACAAAGAGCTGATGAAGAAGCGCAAAAAGCGAAAGACGCAGATTTGCGTGCAGATGCAGAAGCCTTGCGTGCAGATGCAGAAGCCCAAAAAGCAACTTTAGCGGAAGCGCAAGCCAAGAAAGAGGCTATACGCGCCGCTAAAGAAGCAAAACGTGCCGAAAAAGAGGCAAAACGCGCCCAAGATGCCGAAGCCAAAGTAAAAGAACTGATGGAAAAATTGAAAGAATTGGGATTAGTACCCGTAGACTAATTTTAGGTTGCTAAACAAAAGCCCTTGCCTGCAGACGGTAGGCAAGTTTCGCAAAAAACCTCGACAAGGATAAACCCAAGTCGAGGTTTTTTAGTTCTCTTAACAGCCAGTATAAGTTAAAGCCTGTGGTACGGTCTTGCCTTCACAAAAATTATCAAAGAATCAAACATTTTATGTGTTCAATAAACCCATGAAATTATTTTTATTAGCCTTTACTGAGTAGTTATTTTCAATTTTTAATCTTGCCTGCCTACCCATTTGGGCACGGAGTTGAGGGTTTTCTAAAAGTCGAATAAAAGCATTTTCCCAATCTTGAGGCGTGTCGCAGAGATAGCCGTTTAGGTTATGGTCGACTATATCCATGTTCACACCTACAGGTGAAACGAGCGCGGGAATACCCAAAGCCATATATTGTAATGCCTTGAATCCACACTTGCCTGCCGCCCATTTGTCTGCGAGCAAAGGCATAACGCCTACGTGTATTTTTAACAAATCAGCTATTTCAGATTCTTTTTGCCACTGTAAAAAGTTTAAAGATTTTAATTCGAAGCTGGGGGCTTTATCAGCAATTACTAAAAATTCAAAATCATATAATTTTTCAAGCCGTTGTAAGATAGGCAGAAGCTCGTCAAGGTATTTTAGGGTAGAGTGTGTGCCTGTCCATCCAATAACTAACTTCTCTTGCGCGTTGTCGTGTGGGCGCAAGCGGTTATGCATATTTTCGGTTTCAATGGTGGTAGGGTTCAATATAACATGGCTGTTGAATTGGCGTGCATACGCACATAAATACGCATTTCCCGCGCTAACTTTCCATGCCCAGCGACATATACGGGCAGTTTTGCCATGAGCTTTTAGCCAGCCGACCCAAGCATTTTGTTTAGTGGTATTGGGTAGCCAAATGGCATCATCAAAATCAAAAATGATTTTTTTGCGCCAAACTTTGGCAATAAGCCATTCGAATATAGGCGGTCCTAAAGGGCTTGCCTCCCTATGAATAAACACAACATCGTATTGGGCAAGTCGGAACAGCACCCAGAACCGTCTCCAAAATCCAGCTAAAATGCCATATATTTTTTGTATATGATTGCCTTTTTTATATAAGATTGCCCATGTTTTATGGCTTAGAAATGCTTGCGCATCATATACCCAGCCGTTTTCGGGGAGGGAGGCAAGGTATTGTTCAAACCTAAAACGTTGCGAGGCAGCGGTATCAGAGGGGTATGGAAATAAGAAAAGAGCTTTTTTATTCATACAAACTTCCAAATAACCAAATATGGAACAGCACTCCTTCTACAGTTACCTCTTGATGATGCAAGCCTAATATTTCTTTTGAACCATCTTTTTTCACTATATGCGTTTTTGTTTCGGGTTTAATAGCTACATCAGTATCAACATGGCTATTTTGCATGTGTGTTAAAAAGTCCAAATGTGTATCAGGAGCAAGTAACATACGATAATCTTTGCCTATGAGGTCTTTGGCTTTGTAGCCCCAAACCCTTTCAGCTGAAGGATTGAATAATTCAACCAAACCATTCGCATTTGTAAGAATAAGCGGTTCAGGCAAGTGCTTGAATATAGCCTGCAACCTGTCGGCATAGCGTTGGCTCTCGATAGCTTTCGCCTCTACACGCTGGTATTCTTGGTTCATTTCCTGCATCATAGTTTGTGTTTCATCTTCTTTTTGCTTCAACAATTCAGCACTAATTTGCAACGCGCCGAGTGCTTTTTGGTTGCGTAAGTTTACTGAAGCTATGGCTATAGTGGAGGCAAGACTGTAGGCAAGTTTTTCTAGGAAGTCTATTTTATAGGGTTCGAGTTCTACAAGCGTGGCTATTTCCAATACGCCTTGTATTTGCTTTTCGTCATCAAGTAGCGGTACAATAAGCAGGTTTTTTGGTTTTGTACTACCAATACCTGAAATGATTTCGCCATAATTGTCTGGTACTTCGCGCAATAATACAGTTTCTTTTTCTTGATACACACGCCCTAACAAGCCGTCATTTATAGAAATCTTTTTATTTAGAAACTTCTCTTTTCCGTTTGCATACGTGGCTTTTAGCTCAAAGAAGACTTCTTTTTCGTCTTGATTAAGCAAAAATATAACACCTTGTCCGATTTCTAAATATTGTACCAAGCGTGTCATGGTTTCTCTAAATAGCATATCAAGCTCATTGCTATTACTTCTAAATATTTCAGCAAATTCTGTTAAACCTTCTGTAATCCAGTTTCTTCGGCGTTCTTCAGCATATACATTTTGAAGACTTTGCCCCATGTCGTTGAGTGATTGACCAAGCGGGCTATTCTCTTCGAACAGTTTGCTTTCGAGGCTAAAGTTTCCTTTTCCAATCTCAATGGCATAATAGCGCAACGCTTTCATGTTGTCTAAGAGTGTATTACTATAGTTTGATAAGCGTTTAAGCTCATTATTACGCACTTTAAAAGCATCAGGCAAGTTCCCCTTGCTCATTTCTTCAGTATTATCTCGGATTTCTCGTATCCAATTAAATATGGAGGCTATCATTTGCATTCCGATTAAGTAGGCAATTAAAAAACTGACCAATAGTATTAGGTAGAGCATCATATTAAACCAACTTTGTTGGCTATCTACTTGTCTTTGAGCGGTCTTAGCTTGCTTGTCGATAAGCGAAATAATATTAGACAACGTTCTTTCAAAGTCTAACATAGCGTAATTTAGTTCAGAAACTACTCGATAACGTACATTGCTTGGTCTTTGCCTCGTTTTGCTTTCTCGTTCTATACCTTCTTGAATTTGATTAATTTCGCTTGTTTGCTTATTAAGAATTGTAAAAAACTGCTTTGCCTCTTCGTTTTGAGCCTCGTTCAGCAAGGCGCGCAATCTATCGCGTTGTGGTGTAATTTTGTTACGCCACAAACTTCTATTCGCCTCTGAGGTAGAGTCATCAGGCAAATATAAGTAGTAACTAAAGCTATATTGGCTTTGGCGCACTAAGGCAAGGAGTTTTTCACATTCTGCGTGGACAGGGATAATTTTGGTTTGTATTCTGTCTTTTTGCGCGTAGATTTGATTGTGATAATAGTTTGAAAAATACAAAATACTCATCGCTAGTATTGCTATCACTACAAACGGCAACGTTATACGCCCTTGTATGCTCTGTAGATTGATGCGAAAATAATAAGTAAAGATATTACGCCTTGCCATAAAGTTTCATGTAGTATTTACGAATGAATATTTTAGATGTTTTTGTGTTCCTATATCTTGCCTTGATATCATGGGTTTTTACGGGAGCAAATATACAAGAAATAGTTTCAAAAACAATAGATATGATGTTGGATTACAAAACGCAGATATTCATTTTTAGTTCTTGAAAAGTTGTAACGGGAATATCTAACGCCCATAATAACTTTTCAAGAACCAAATTTTACACCCTCTTTTATTTATTATCCATCAATCCACGTCCACTTTTCCTGATAAGTCCTTCCTCTTGCATACTTTGAGCAACTTGGTCGAGCATACCATTGATAAAAGGTTTACTACGCGGAGTGCTGTATAGTTTGGCTATTTCCAAATATTCATTGATAGTAACTTTTATAGGAATACTATTGAAATGTTCCATTTCGGCTATCGCCATTTTCATAATAACGCGGTCAATCTCCGCCATACGCGACACGTCCCAGTTTTGCGATTTTGCTACAAGTTGCGCCTCTGCTTGTTCGCCATACGCCATGCTGTGGCTAAATAGTTCTTGGTAAAATCCCTTGTCCTCGTCCCAATTAGCGGAAAGCTCCACCAATGCGAATTGGCTAGGTAAGGGCGCATCAAACATACGTACTGTTTTCATGACCATGTTTTGTACTACCTTGCCATTTTCGAGCCAATTATAATCTATTTCATTCAATAAATCTTGTAAAAGCGAA
>JAYTNK010000039.1:0-1992 GCA_043748375.1 Cytophagales bacterium | reverse complement strand
TGATACTTTTCAATACAACCTTGCCTACGAAAACATGAGTGAATATATGCACCTGAAAATTCCTTCTATGCTCATTCAGCCTTTTATAGAAAATGCCTTGAAGCATGGACTTTTGCATAAAAAAGGTGCAAAAAATCTGCACGTGCATTTTGATGTAAAGCCTAAAGCTACGCATTATGCCCTTACCGTAACCATAGACGACAACGGCATTGGCAGGCAAGCCTCTGTTGAAATCAATCAACGAAAGAAAAACAAATCGGCAGGTTTTGCCACGCGTGCTACTGCCCAACGCATCGAACTCTTGAACTTAGACCAAAAAAACCATGTCATGTGGCATATTCACGACAAGCCACAAGGCACAAAAGTAGAAATTATTATTCATGTACCCATACAGCCTCACCCCCAACCCTCTCCAAAGGCGAGGAGCTTTTAAAAACTCCCCTCTCTTTTGGAGAGGGGCTGGGGGTGAGGCTAATAAAAACCTAACCTATATATGCTCAAAGCAATTATTGTGGATGACGAACAAATGGCGCGCACTGTCTTGCGCGGTATTTTAGAAGAGAATTTTGCTGAAAAAATCAGCATCACAGCCGAATGTAAAGACGTTCCCGAAGCGGTGAAAGCCATTCACAAGTATAAACCTGCTATCGTTTTTTTGGACATAGAAATGCCTACTTACAATGGTTTCGACTTGTTGGATTTTTTTGAACAAGGGCAAATCAATTTCAAAATCATCTTCGTTACTGCCTATAGTGATTATTCTTTGCAGGCTTTCGAGATTTCAGCCGTAGATTATTTGCTCAAACCTGTCCGTGTAGAGGCGGTAGCGCGTGCCTTGTCCAAGTTGGAAGGCTTGTCTGCCCCACCTGACGAAAACAAGCATTACCAAACGCTTTTGGAAAATTTGCAACAACCTCAAGACCGCAAAATCATATTACAAACTACTGACAATGTATATGTAGTGCGCTGTTCGGAGCTTTTGTATATAGAGGCAGAAGGCTCCTACTGTAACTTTTACACCGAAACGCAAGGCGTTATTTTAGTGTCGAGGCGTTTGGCACATTTTGAGTATTTAGAAGAAGCAAAGGCTTTTTTTCGCGCCCATAGGAGCTATCTTATCAATATAGAAAAAATCCAACGCATCGACAAACGCAACTTCACTATTCTGATGTCTAATGGCAAAGAAATTGGCTTGGCACAAGATAGAAAAAATGATTTATTGGCAAAATTGGAACAAGTATAAAACCTTGCCTACCATATAGGCAGGCAAGGCTTGAAATGATTACGCTATTTTGCGCCTAAAAAGTATTGCTCAAAATTTTTATGAACTGTTTAAAAGTTAGCTGCTTTTTATAAACTTAAATCGTTGATTTCCTACGGCTTGCTTATCAAAAACTAAATCTCCTACTTTCATTTTCCACTTTGGTTTTCCATTATTGGCTATGAATTCAGAACCATAGACTATAAAAAGTCTAATAGTAGTGCCTTTTTGGGGAATTTCTGCATACATGATTTCAGTACCTTCTGCGCCTCGAGCAGTGATGTTGTCAAGCTGTGCTTGAAAAGCCTGCATATATAAGGGTATGCCCGCTTTTTGTTCAACAATCATATTGAGTATGACTTGATTTAAGTCTGGGCGATGGTCACGACTATAGCCCTTGTTGATTTGTATGGCACTTATGTTTTCTGCTTTTAAATCACGGTTATACTTGCCATCCACGTGAAAACTTGTACTATCCAAATGCCAAGTTTGTGTCCCTTTATCCAAACCAAGTACTTCACAAGCACGCCCTGATATTTGTGAAAATAAGTTAGTTACTCCATAATCGTATAAATCATCTAAACAACGACCCAAACGATCATCATTCAACCTATCAGCACTAACGCCTTTATCCAAAAGTAATTCAATAGGCTTATCTTCAAAAAAAGCGGGCATTAAATAAAGCCTACGTTCTGAAAAGCCTAAACCATTCAGTAAAAAGGCTTTTAAAC
>JAYTNK010000038.1:0-7829 GCA_043748375.1 Cytophagales bacterium | reverse complement strand
ACTATATTTTGGTAGAGTATCAAGATGTTCTCTATTTGGTCGCATATAATGATAGGTTCAGCCTCTTCAGTTTCACCTTTGCGGGCATAATTTTTAAGTGCCATAACGATACGCGAAGCCTTGTCTACAGCCAACACGACATTGAAGGCACTTCGTTTCATGCCCGATAACTCGTGCAAAAGCTTGATAATTTCTTGTGAATTGTTTTTTTGAAATATGGCATCATATTCAGGACTATTTTCATACATGCCCATGTCCACCATAAGAGAAGCTATAGATTCCATTTCTAAATCTGGATATTGCTCTTGAAGCGTTTGGATAAGGGCATGTTTATATGTCCTTGCCTGCCTTGTAGTGATGTTTGTATTTTTATCCAATGCTTTGTTCAATAGTGTCAAAAAGCTTTGTTGTTCAGTTTTTTCAAGGTCTTTGTAGATTTCGGGATAGCTCAATAGGTTTGATAAAGTCGAGCTTTGTATCATTTGGGCAGATGAGCGTATTGCACCTAAAGGCGTATTGATTTCATGGGCAACTTGAGCGACTATTTGCCCCAACACAGCCATTTTCTCGGACTCTATCAGTTGGTTTTGTGTAATTTGAAGCTCGCTAAGTGTTTTTTCTAAATCATTTTTTTGGTTTGAAATAATTTCTTGTGTAGCCTGCAATTCTTCAATGTTTTGGCGCAATTCTTCTTCGGAGGCAAGGAGTGCTTCATTGTTTTCTTGCAATTTTTGGGCATTTCCTTCTATGATTTCTTTTTGCTCATACAAAACATCTTGAGCTGTTTGCAATTCTTCTAAATTTTGTCGGAGTTCTTCTTGAGTTGTCTCAAGTTGGTTGTTTTGCTCTTGAATGATTTTATTGTTTGTTTCTATTTTGTTCAAATAGCGCGAAAGAGCGTTTGTAGTGGGGCGAAAAATCAACAATGCTTCAATCAATAGCAACAACAGCGTAATACCCATCATAATCAATTCTGTTCTTTTGACTGTTTGCAAACGATTTCCTGCTTCCTTATCCAATTGAAAAGTGATTTTATTCATCAAATCCAAAAACAAGGATTCATTTTTCAAAATACCATTTAGCGTGCTTTGCACTTGGGCTGTGGACGGTTTGGCATCTTCGTTATGTATGGCATGCAAGGCTATTATGCTGTGTTGCATGTTTTCTAAAACGGGCGATAACTGTTCATACATTTCTTTGAGCAAGGGGCTGTTTTGGGGGGCATTTTTCAGCTTTTTATGGGTATTTACCCAAAGTTTGGTCAAGGAGTCTATTTCGTATAATTGCTTAGTTTGATATTGATATACAAGAAGCAGGCTTACTTTAGTTATTTTCTGGCTCAACATCCGTTGCCTGCCCGCCAAATTGATGAGGCGACTGTCGGACTCTTGCTCTGAAAGTGAAGTTTGCACCAACCATTGCGAAGCTATAGTAAATAATGCGATTAAAGTAAGTGCAACAGCATAGCTTATGATTAGTTTTTTAGTTTGATTCATCTATTCAGGGTTTTATATGCTTCAATAACAAAATATTTTCCCAAAATGTTTTCACACGCAAATACACTGTTAGGGCTACCGCACCAAATTAGCGGTTTTTAGGATATTTATTAGCTATTTGTCATCACGACTAATCTTTTTCCTTTTTCTTTTCAAACTAATAGAGGGTTCTACTTTTTGTAATAAAAATAAAGCGTGTTTTCTGAGGAGATGTAAATTAGCAGGCGCATTGCCTTTTCGCACTTTACAATCATCTTCTCTAAAAGTAAAATATAACTGACAATGTAGTCCATTTTCAATACTCCAGTTCATTAAAGTATGTCTATAGAACTAAAATAATATATTCGTTGAAGTCTATAGACTTCAACGCAGTGGCATTGCGGTCTGCGACCGCTACGCCAAAGGCGAAAAAGCACGCTAAAATATTTGCGTTTTTGCCTTTGTGGGTGTTTCGGAAAAATGAGTGTAACTTTGTTCTGTCGCTACACCTTTCTACCCAATTTTTCGCTCACCAACAACCCGCGTAAAGGCTATCGGTTGTTGGTGCCGAAAAGTGCAGTAGCGAAATGTGTGTGAAATAAAGACCTTGCCTGCACTTTACAAACAACGACAACGGCAGAAAAACCTTTTATTTGGCGCGGTAGCCCTACTTAAAATTAGAAAGATGCGCCCAAGGTAAAACCCGATTGCCTGCCATTTTCTTTAGAAAACCCGTTCCACCAATCTATACGCAAGAATCGAAGTAAACGACCAAGCCCTATGCCTACTTCTGCATAATTGCCTAACATAGGCGTATGTAGATAATTTGCACTCAATAACAGTTTGGTTTGGGCGCGTTTGAAAAAAGGAATATAGTCGGTCAGCCAACCATTAAAGTCGTGTTGAAGGTTTGCTTGCAAATATTGGTCGTTGGTACTATACTTGTAATAATCTAATAATTGGAAATTATGATATGGTGAAATTTGTTGCAAAACAGCAGTCCTATTGCCTGCAAAGTGCTGAAAATCAGTAAAGAACATTTTTTTACTCCGCAAGAAAAAACCACTCTCTACACTAAACCTTGTATTGCCCACCTTGCCCAAACGCCAAGCATCATGCATACTCAAGCGCAACAAATCAAAATCCACATCTATCAAACCTTTGGTGTAAAACAAAGTGAAAACAGGATATTTTGAGCCTGTTACACGTTTTCCTTCTGGTCTTATTTCATAGCGTTGTGCGGGTACAAAGCGGATTTGCGCTTCAAAACGAAGGGAAGTATTGGATTGAAAGAAATGATTGAGTTGTGTGCTACTTTCGTGTCCTTCACCAAAGCCTGTCAGCAAACTTTGCGGAATATTGCGCTCATAGCGTGTGGAGTCTTTTGTCCAAGCGTAATTTGTATTATTTTCTAAAGATTTTCGGAAAGCGTATTCTGCTCCCAAAGAAGCATACAAGCCATTGGTTAGTTCTGTTTCATGGCGCAATTTGACAAAGATTTTTTCATATATTTTCATATAATTTTGCCTATTGCCCAAGGCATAAAATGTATTTAGAGAAGGATGGATTTGTGCAAAACTACTCCATTGTTCCACATACCGTCCTGCCTCTGCTTCCCATATAGCTTGGCGCAAAGGCGCGTAAGCCCAAAGTACTTTTAATTTAGCTTGTGGGCGTTGATTAGCAAATCCATAACGAATGGAAGGCATAAATTGTAGCTCTTTCCCATCTTTATAGGACTTTGTAAACTTAAAAGGCATCTCTAAAACTAACCCTTCTACAGCATTGAACTGCGCTATGTTAAATAAAGGAGGGGTAGTAAAGGTAGTGCGTTTGAACTTGTTTCGATGCGTGTATCCTACAAATATAACTTGCGCCCAATTAACAGGGTTTTCTTTTTTTACTATCGAGTCTCGTACAGGTTTTTCTTGTAGGCGTACCAACAAAATTTGCTTGGCTTTATAGTCTTGCTTTTCCTCCCCTGTGAGCGGAACAGGGCGCGTTTGTTGCCAATATGTGCTATCTTTACGGTGCGAATCGGGCAATATTTCCAATGTTTGTAAGCCTATGTTGCCGTTTTCAAAAACGGGATTTAATTGGTAGGCAGATGTTACTACTTGGTAAAAACCGCTTGCCTGCTGGCTTTTCAATTCAAAGCTAATAGTCAAATTCAACGGCAACCAAACACCTTTCAAGTCTGAAGTTATAGGTGTATAGATTTGGCGCATTTTCATGGTAAAGGGTTGCGCTGCTTTTTCGTTGGGGCTTGCATCAATGCTGTGTATGCGCCAAGAGTTCTCAAAGATATAGATATATCCCTCAAAACAAGGCGAATTAGTGTATTTAGGCAAGATTTTAATTTTGTTTAGCTCCAAACCATTCTCAAAACTTGAGCCTTCAAATTTGTAGTCATAATAGGCAAATGCATCAGAAGCTATAGGCGATACAAAAGATTTGTTATTGATGCTAAAACATCTGTCTTGATAAAAATTGAGCCAAACCCCGTAGTTTTTGCTGTAAGTGCTTGTGTCACCACTTGTGAGAGAAGAAAGGATTTTTTCCTTGCGTTTGTCTTTTTGCTCAAAACTCACCTCCGAAATAGCTTCTGAAAGGTAAAAAACACCCGACTTTATAGTAGCTCTTGTACCAAAGAAATTTATAGAAGTGTTGTTATCCTCCCCTCCTTTCATAAAAAGTTTGGAATATACTTTGCATTGATACGTTTGGAACTCCTCTTCTAAATAGTAAGTGCGTTTTTTTTGAGCTTCTCTGATGATGGCATACGCAGGGTCTTCATGATTGCCCAATATCACCTCGCCCAAGTTAAAACTATCTTCATCAAGCGTTACATTCAGCGTTTGGGTAGGCAAGTTGCCTATCTGTACGTTTACTTGTTTGGTTTTGTAGCCTATGCTTCGAAACTCCACCACATAATTTCCTTGTGCGAGTTTAAGGCTATAAATACCTTCCAAATTAGAAGAAGTGCCTTGCGAAGTGCCTATCACTATCACCCCAGCGAAGGGCAATGCCTCCCCTTTGCTATCTGTGAGTTTACCTTGTATCTCTGTTTGAGCATACAAAAAGGGAGATACTGCCCATAAAAGTAGTGCAAGTTTATATATCTTTGTCATAGCATGAAGGAGTTTTTGTTTACGTTTTAAAAACAAGAAAACGTAATAGTATTTTTTGCAAATAACCTCTGTAAAAACCAATAATCAAAATTTTTACTTGTGAATATCGAGTTAATTACGGTGGCTTTGGCGTTTTTTGCCAAAAAAAATTTCAGCCGCTGTTGGTATTTCGGAAAATCTGGAGTAATTTTATTTTATAGCTATCCCATTGGTGCAAGCATATTTGCTTGTGCCTAACTAACTACAAGCCTGTTAGTCGCCTATTTCGATAGCAACAGCACTGACTTTGGTAGGCAAGCTTTTTTGTTTGGTGCTAAAAAAGAGCTAGTTTTGTAGCGGTTTTAGCGTGGTGGTTTCACTTACGCGAGAAGCCAAAGGCTTCAGCGGGGGCATTGTTTTGCTATCGCAAAACGCAAGGTGCAACCTTGCGCCACAGAAAGTTCCAAGTTCGCTTCGCTAAACTTGAAACAGTTTCGTTTTATTTTTTAGAAAAACAAACTTGGAACAGTGGGGGGATAAAAGTTCTAGCACATAGCAAGCATTGTTACACCCATATTCTTAAAGCCTTCTCAAATTTTAAGTGGCTGATATGCATATTGCTTGCGAATACAGCCTTCTAACAAGTATTTTTATAGAATCAAAAAAAGTTTTGATTTCATAAGAATCTACTTAGCTTAGATTGGTTTTATAGATATAATGATTAGTTATTAACCCTTTTGTATATAAATTATGAAAAAAGTATCCATTTATTTTGGAGATGACAGCAAAGCTGCGGAAATGGATCATTTTAACAGATGCTATCGCAGTGACGTTTTTGTCCAAATTGACGAACTTCTATTTAATGTAGTTTTTTTTGATCCTGATCGACTTGTAGAAGAATTTCACCTTCAATATGAAAGACAGGGATTTTATGATATAGATCCTAATCTAGTATTATTGAAAGATATTACTACAGAAGCTATTATTAAAACTACGCTCGCACTAGTAGAGAAGAAGTACTTTGAGTATTTAGGTGTTTTTAATGAAAATTTAAAATACGCGCTTAATATACCAAGAATCGAAGTTTATAAAGGAGAATTGCCTTATTAATTATACCCCAACTGTTCCAAGTTTGTTTTGTTGTAAAATAAAACAATACTGTTTCAAGTTTAAGCGAAGTGAACTTGGAACTTACTTTGTGGCAAGTTTTCAACTTGCCTATTTTATACCTAAGTCGTTATGTGATACAAAACAAAAAAGCTTATTATGAAAATCTACAAGGCGTAAGAGATAACCACGATTGGGAAAGTTGGATACTTTTTATGCTTGATGATGTGGAAAAAACAGCACAAGAAACTATTGCATTGATTCAAAATATCAAGATGCTCATGCAAGACTACAAAAACCGTATTAGAAAAAACTACAGCTTTTATAGCCAAGAACTGCTCAACAATCTTTTCAAACACCCTTATACCAAAATAGAGTTTATAGAACGTGATTTGGATATGAAACGGCTTACAGCCAGCAAATACTTAAATGCGTTGGTGGATGGTGGTTTTTTAGATAAGGTAAAAGTGGGAAAAAGTAATTTTTACATAAATACCCCCTTATACAATTTACTTATCAATAAAACTCTTTGATAATACGTGTATATGAAACAGCCATTTCGCATACATGATAGCCTACACATGTAAATAAATTGCGTTTTTCTTTACATATCAATCTCATAACTGACATTTCGCACCCCTCATTCTGTTTTATAATAATATTTTATATTTTGATTGAGTAGTTGTATTTTTTTTTTGATGTAATGGCTTTATATTCAATATTTTATATGTGTTTTGTTCGTTTGTATATAAGATATGTATTCCAGTAAACAAAGCAAAAACCCATCGCATGGTTACGTTTTGAACTTCTTTTTTGTTTTGATTAGGCAGGATTATTTTTGTTCTACCAGTGCCTGTCTTAATTCATATGCTAAGGAAGCATATACCAAAAGTGAAAGCGTCATAATCATTAAAACGGCTTCTACTCGTGCTGGTTTCTTGACAAAAATAGTGGAAGCCATAAATTGTTTGTCCTTCAAAAACTGAAAACCTTTTTCTACTTTGCCTTGTTTTTGTATGCTAATAATCGTTCATCAGGAGTATATGTTCCTATAATATCATTGGTGGCTATGATAAAAATGCCTTTTTGAGCGCATAGACGTTCAAAATGAGTTATTTCACAACCAAAAGAGCCTTGTATTTGATACCCTAATATTACTTTTTCTTGCTCTTTTTTAGGTCTGCCTTGTCCTTTGTAGCCCCAAACGGCTTCCACTTTAGCCTCGTGCAAAGTAAGATATTTCATTTTTTTCTTGAAATCATCAAGGGCATCTTGCGCATCTTTTTGACAAGTAAACAGTTTTTCAGCTAATTTTGTCCATCCTTTTGCTTCTTGCGTACTTTGGCGTGCATAATTTTTAGAAAGCGTAATCACTTCTTCTTTGTGGGCTTCTGCTGAATGAACAATCATCCATTCTTGACGAACTTCTCCATAAGTGCTTCCAACACAAATATAGCGATAAGTGCCTAAGGATTTATCCTCAAAAGAATGCATCTGGGAAACATCAACACAGGAAGTTAAATTTTGAACTTCTTGGATAGTAGCAGGCACACGAGTAAGCCATGTTTGACCACCCAATGAAAGCGAAGAAATAGTGTTAGCCGTATATAAAGCACTATCAGCTACCAAATAAATTGGACGAGAGGGAACCTCTAAGGACAATACGTGTTTTTCTACCATCTCTTGAAAACTTGTTTTGTCGTTGGTATTGCCACTCAAAGCCTGCATATATAAGGATATGCCCGCTTTTTGTTCAACAATCATATTAAGTATGACTTGATTTAAGTCTGGGCGATGGTCACGACTATAGCCCTTGTTGATTTGTATGGTACTTATGTTTTCTGCTTTTAAATTACGGTTATACTTGCCATCCACGTGAAAACTTGTACTATCCAAATGCCAAGTTTGTGTCCCTTTATCCAAACCAAGTATTTCACAAGCACGCCCTGATATTTGTGAAAATAAGTTAGTTACTCCATAATCGTATAAATCATCTAAACAACGACCCAAACGATCATCATAAAAGTAACGCCTTTACCCAAAAGTAATTCAATAGGCTTATCTTCAA
Source organism: Cytophagales bacterium (assembly GCA_043748375.1). Lineage (GTDB taxonomy): Bacteria > Bacteroidota > Bacteroidia > Cytophagales > Microscillaceae > RDXI01. The sequence goes on along the minus strand of JAYTNK010000038.1, from coordinate 69 downwards.
AAAAAGCGGGCATTAAATAAAGCCTACGTTCTGAAAAGCCTAAACCATTCAGTAAAAAGGCTTTTAAAC
>JAYTNK010000037.1:0-6121 GCA_043748375.1 Cytophagales bacterium | reverse complement strand
CATTTTTTCTACTAAACTACCACAGTGGAAAGTACCATCATTTTCTTTTATAAAATAAATATTAGAGGCTTTGAGATGTTGAAATGGCGGTTTTTCTATTAATTTCTCAATATCTAATACTCCATTTTCTACACAATTTACATCAACATGGGTTGATTCATATACATGATCTATCTGAAATTCGTCGCTATTTTGGAGTTTATTATGTTTTTGGAGGATTTCAAATACTTTTTGATATACAACTTTCAAATCATTATCCTCGCTAGCTTCTGTATAATCGTTGTATCGCTTGTGCAATTCAGCCTCTGATATGCCTGAAGCGGACATATATTCTTTTCTTTTAGACAAATACTCTTTTAATTTTTCGGCATACCGTTTTGATATACAAATTGTTGGTGCTTGTCCTCCTCCCATCGAGCTGATTTCGAGGCGATAAACTAAAGCCGACATACCTTGAATCATACCTTGATTTATCAATTTCTTGAAAGGCTCGCAGTGCGCAATGTGTCCTCTATCAAACAAAAAATGCGTCCAAAAACGACTATAAAGCAAATGTCCTACGGCGTGTTCTGTTCCTCCGATGTATAAATCGACTTGATTCCAATACTTGGCTATCTCAAAATCGACCAATTTTTCGGTGTTTTGATTGTCCATGTAGCGCAAAAAATACCAAGATGAACCTGCCCAACCAGGCATTGTGGTAGTTTCATATTTCCAGTCTTTGGCGCGTGCAAGTGGAGGTTCTCCATCAGGTGTGGGTTTGTATGCATCTATTTCAGGCAAGTGCAAAGGCAATTCACCTTCATCTATGAGGGTAGGCAAGCCGTTTTCGTCAAACTGCACAGGAATAGGTTCTCCCCAATAACGTTGTCGTCCAAATACGGCATCACGCAGTCGGAAGTTTACTTTAGCCTTGCCTAATTCATTTTCTGTTACGTGTGCAATGGCTTTTGTTATTGCCTCTTTCACTTCTAAACCATTCAAAAAGCCTGAATTGATCATCTTGCCTGCCTTTTCGCTATAGGCTTCTTTTACCTTGCCTGCCTCATCAAGTGCGGTGCGGTCTATGATAGGTACTATAGGCAAGTTAAAGTGCGTAGCAAAACGAAAATCGCGTTCATCAGAAGCAGGAACGCCCATTACCGCGCCTGTACCATAGCCAGCCAGCACATAATCGGCTATCCAAATAGGCACTTGTTCGCCTGAAAAGGGATTGATAGCGTAATTGCCTGTAAAAACGCCTGAAACGGCTTTCACTTCGGTTTGGCGTTCGCGTTCAGAACGGTTTTTAGCCCAAACCACATATTTTTCTACTTCCGCTCTTTGTTCGATAGTGGCAATATGCAAAACATCTTCGTATTCAGGAGCCAATACAATATAAGACACCCCAAAAATAGTATCTACGCGCGTGGTGAATACCTTAAAATCATATATATTATGCGTAGATTTAAATACAACTTCACAACCAATAGACTTTCCTATCCAGTTGCGTTGCATTTCTTTCAAGGCATCAGACCAATTCAATTCCTCCAAACCATCAAGCAATCGGTTTGCATACGCTGTAATGCGCATCATCCACTGTCGCATTTCTTTGCGCTCTACAGGGTATCCACCACGCTCTGAAAGCCCGTCTTTTACTTCGTCATTGGCGAGTACCGAACCCAATGCAGGGCACCAATTCACATACGCTTCGCCTAAATAAGCAAGGCGATATTTCAATAATATTTTTTCTTTAGCTTCTTGCGATTTGTAAGTAGTTTCATTCCAATCTTGGGCTGTAAATACAACAATATCGTTATCACAAGCAGCCTCAATATTTTGGTTGCCGTTTTTTTCAAATGCTTGTACAAGCGTTTCAATAGGTTCAGCTTTTTTGGTTTTGTGATTGTACCACGAGGCGAAAAGCTGTTGAAAAATCCATTGCGTCCACTTGTAGTAGGACGGTTCTGAGGTGCGGACTTCTCTGCTCCAGTCATAATTGAAGCCTAATTTGGCTAATTGCCCTTTGAAAGTAGCTATATTTTGTTCGGTCGTTATGGCGGGGTGCTGTCCTGTTTCTATGGCATATTGTTCGGCAGGCAAGCCAAAACTATCAAAGCCCATCGGGTGCAACACATTGTAGCCTTGCATACGTTTGTAACGCGCAATAATATCAGAGGCGATATAACCAAGCGGATGTCCTACATGCAAACCCGCTCCCGAAGGATAAGGAAACATATCGAGGGCATAATATTTAGGTTTCGAAAAATCGTTAGTAACTTTGTAAAGGTTGTTTTCTTGCCAATAGGCTTGCCACTTCTGCTCAAGGTCAGTGAAATTATACTCAGACATAATTCTTGTATTTTTAGAGAATGGTGCAAAGATAGCTCTTTAAAAGAAAACGCATATAAAGCGCATGCTAAAAATAGCGTACACCCACTTTTAAAATACTTTCCCTGTTTTTTTTTATCATTTAACAGAAGAAATATACTGTTTGTCTCTTGTTTTTGCATAAAGAACTGTCAGTCCAAATATACGCTCATGATTAACATACTGCTCTACAACGACTTAGACTACGCGCAAAGAAAGGCTATCTATCTGCTATGCTTGCCAAGAACATTGTTTTTGTACGTATTGATGATATCAGAAAAATGCTCATAGAAGGCAATGACGAAGCCTTAGATAAATTGGGCGAAGAAATAACGGAAACCACTGAAGTAAAGCCATAAGGAAAATTAAAAACTGCACAATTAAAAGAATAGCAACTTTATTGGCTTTTATACGTATAGAACCAATAGCAAAAAACGCAAATGGTCTTATCGCTAATTCCTGCGCAGGCAGGCAAGGAGAGGAAAGTCCGAGCAACACAGAGCAACCTACTTCCTAACGGGAAGGCGTACACGAGGCGACTCAAGTGCGACAGCTAGTGCAACAGAAAATAAACCGCAAAAACACCTTGTCTGCCTCGCGCCACAAGCAACGGGCAGGCAAGGATTTTGTAAGGGTGAAAAGGTGCGGTAAGAGCGCACCGCTTCATGAGCAATCATGAAGGCACGGTAAACCTTAGGTGTTGCAAGACCAAATATGCCTACACTACCCTGAAAAGGGTATAAGCGTGGCTCGCGTGAGTAGGTGGGTAGGTCGCTACAGCCCCTGCGTGAGCATGGGCGCAGATAAATGATAAGAAAGTTGTGCAAACAACCTACAGAACTCGGCTTATAAGTTTGCGTTTTTTGTTTTTTCAAAAAAAATGGTATCTTTGAGGGAAAAAAAGGGAAAAACATCTCTCCACCTCACTATCTCACTACATTATGCCAAAAATACTAATCGTTGATGATGAAAAAAGTATCCGATATACTTTGCGCGACATCCTTGAGTTCGAAAAATACGAAGTGGAAGAAGCCCAAGACGGGCTGGAAGGCTTCGAAATGATCAAAAAAAATGACTATGATTTAGTATTGTGCGACATCAAAATGCCCAAAATGGACGGCATGGAAGTGCTGGAAAAGAGCATGGAATTAGGTAAGGAAATTCAATTTATTATGATTTCTGCACACGGTACGATTAAAACTGCCGTAGAAGCCACTAAACAAGGTGCCTTTGATTTTATCCAAAAACCGCCCGACTTAAACCGACTCTTGCTTTGTGTGCGCAATGCCTTAGACAAAGGCGGACTCGTGCAAGAAACAAAAGTTTTGAAACGCAAAATATCTAAAACTTATGAAATCATAGGCACGTCTGAACCTATTAAGCGTGTAAAAGAAGACATTGATAAGGTCGCACCCACAGATGCCCGCGTGCTTATCACAGGTCCAAATGGATCAGGCAAGGAATTGGTATGCAAGTGGCTACACGCCAAAAGCCAACGCAGTGGACGACCACTCGTAGAGGTGAACTGTGCGGCTATACCAAGTGAATTGATTGAAAGTGAATTGTTTGGACACGAAAAAGGCTCTTTCACCTCCGCCATTAAACAACGCATAGGCAAGTTCGAACAAGCCAATGGTGGCACACTATTCTTGGACGAAATAGGCGACATGAGCCTCTCAGCACAAGCTAAAGTGCTTCGTGCTTTGCAAGAAGGTAAAATTACACGCGTAGGCGGCGACAAGGAAATCCCTGTAAACGTTCGCGTAATAGCCGCCACTAACAAAAACCTCCGCAAAGAAATTGAGGAAAATCATTTCCGAGAAGACTTATATCACCGCATTGGTGTTATTCTTATTCATGTGCCGCCATTGAACGATAGGCGCGAAGATATTCCCTTATTGGTGAATAAATTTTTAGTAGATATATCAGATGAATATGGAAACTTGCCTAAGAAAATGCTGCCTGAAGCTATGGAATATCTACAAAAAATAGATTGGACAGGCAACATTCGTGAACTACGCAACGTGGTCGAACGCCTCGTTATTATGAGTGCAGATAGCATTACGGAAGAAGATGCACGCGTTTATACAGCCGTAAAAGCCTATTAAACATAGTCTTTGGTATTTGCTAAATAATCATTTTTGATAACATTTGGCGAACAAATAAAAATAAAACTTAACATTAGTATTTTTATTTAATTGCGAATAGAATATCTAAGACCTACCTAAAAATTATGCTATCCCGTATTAATCCAACTACCACAGACGCTTGGAAACGCCTGCAGGCGCATTATGCCACTATGCAGCCTATACTTTTGCGTGAGCTTTTTGCCAGTGATACACAACGTTTTGACAAATTCTCTATTACTTTTGAGGATATATTAGTCGATTACTCGAAAAACCATCTCACGGCTGAAACCTTGACACTGCTCACAGCCCTTGCCTACGAAACCGACCTGCCAAAGGCGATAGAAGCCATGTTTCGGGGAGAAAAGATAAACGAAACCGAAAATAGAGCTGTTTTGCACACAGCTTTGCGCCATCAAACAAACTCGCCTATCGCTACAGAAGGCAAAGATATTATGCCCGATGTGCGAGCAGTATTAGCAGATATGGAGGCATTCTCCGATAAAATTATTACGGGTGCTTGGAAAGGTTATACAGGCAAGGCAATAACCGATATCGTGAATATAGGTATTGGCGGCTCAGATTTAGGCCCGCTTATGGTGTATGAAGCCTTGCAACCCTATCGAAAAGCACATCTTAAGGCACACTTCGTTTCCAATATAGACAGCACGCACATCGTTGAAACGTTGAAGAAAGTAAATCCTGAAACTACACTTTTCATTATTGCCTCTAAGACGTTTACTACACAAGAAACGATGACCAATGCTCAAGCCGCCAAAAAATGGTTTCTTGACGCAGCAGGGGAGGCAAGTTTTGTTGCCAAGCACTTTGTCGCGCTCTCTACAAATCGCGAAGCAGTCGAAAAATTTGGCATCTTGCCTGAAAATATGTTCGGCTTTTGGGATTGGGTAGGCGGTCGTTATTCGGTTTGGTCAGCTATTGGACTTTCGCTGGCGTGTACACTTGGCTTTGAAACCTTTGTGGAGTTTTTGGCAGGAGCGCATAGTATGGACGTGCATTTTCGTACTGCCCCCTTTGAGCAAAATGTCCCTGTACTTTTGGCATTGATTGGTATTTGGTACGTCAATTTTTTTGGTACAGAAAGTGAAGCCTTATTGCCTTATGACCAATATTTGCATCGCCTCCCCGCCTATTTTCAACAAGGCAACATGGAAAGCAATGGCAAAACCGTTATGCGCAATGGCGAACCCGTAAACTTTGCAACAGGACCTATTATTTGGGGAGAGCCTGGCACAAATGGACAACACGCCTTTTATCAACTTATTCATCAAGGAACGCGCCTCATTCCCTGCGACTTTCTCGCACCCGCACAAAGTCAAAACCCGCTTACAGACCATCATCCAAAGCTATTGGCAAACTTTTTTGCACAAACGGAAGCCCTCATGATGGGCAAAAGCAAGCAGGAGGTTATCGCTGAATTACAAAAGGAAGGCAAGTCGCCAGAAGCTATCGCACAACTTGCCCCATTCAAAGTTTTTGAAGGTAATAAACCTACCAATTCTATTCTCTACAAAAAACTCACGCCACATACATTGGGTTCGCTTATAGCCATGTATGAGCATAAAATATTCGTGCAAGGCATTATTTGGAATATTTATAGCTTTGACCAATGGGGTGTGGAACTC
>JAYTNK010000036.1:0-2854 GCA_043748375.1 Cytophagales bacterium | reverse complement strand
CAGCCGTAAACCCGTCAGGACAATCTGCGTGGTAAAGTATGTAAGTCATATTGCTTTTTATAGAATGTCGGCTATTTTTGTTTTGACAATGCAAATATCGTATCGGCTATTTTTATCGCTTATAAGTTCAGGAGTGGTAGCTAATACATACACATATCCAGTTACTGCATTATAAATGGCTTGAACAGGGCGATGGTCTGCTTCATCACCTAAGAGGCTCACTTTGGTTATTTTACCATTTTGTGCATTTATTTTTGTAAATAGTAAGTCGCGCCCTGAGTTTGGATTGTAATGTTCGCCTATGCAAATTATATTGGTCGTATTGAGTTCAAAAGCATCTACATATCTTTCGCGATACATTTTAGCTTTGGAAGTCCAGTTTTGGGCTGCGCCATTAATGGCATCAAATCGCGAGGCAAATGCATACGATGTACTATCTTCTAAAGTTTCGCTACCATCTGTATAACCTCTACCTGTTATAAAAACGTCATTTCCAGTCAAAAAAGTTATTTCTTTAGCTTCCCCTACGAAAGCCATGCGTGTAATACCTTTAAGCGCGAGTGCAGCATTTACATTGATTATGACAGGCTGTTCGGTGTAAGTGCCTGTAATGAAATAATCAGTATCATCTTTTTTCTGTTTGATTTGATGAGCATGGCAGTTCTTATAGTTGCTTATTTCTGCTTTTGCGATGTAGTCACCTTGTGCATCTATTTTGTGTAATACCACTAATGATGTGTTTGAAGTTTTTCCGATGCTACCCACTACTACATATTCATTTTTAGCAGGCGTTTCTAGAACATCTGTATAACGTTCGTAATTGCTTGAGTTAGTTTCTGTATTACGCCATTCTATTGCACCGTTTTGATTTAACTTGAGTATAAAAGCGTCAGAGTCAGCTATACCTGATTGGATGTAGCCCACAATCAAAAATCCATTATCGGATGTTTGAATAATGCTTTGAGGATATACGGGCGCGTTTCCAAATTCATTAAACTCAAATGTAGTCCAAGTTGGATTTAGTTGAAGGTCGGCATTTAAGCGTGTTACATATATGGTATGCAGGTTTTGTTGCGCTACTATGGCAAATCCGCCGTCTGTTGTGGCTGTAAAATCCATAGATATTTCGTCAATACCGAAGTTTCCACCGTATGTAAATTGCTCATACAACCCAGATGCGGAGCTATATGTGGTAGGCAAGGCAAATATTTTTTGCGTACTAGAGTCTTTTCTTACGCCATTTTTTTTCACCATTTCTACGCGGAGGGAGGCAATATATTCACCTATGGTATCATACGCAAAAAGTGGGTTTTCTTCTTGCGAAGTTCTTTTTTTTATATCTCCAAATTTCCAAAAAATGTTTTGCGCGCCTGTTGTAGAAGTGTTAGCTGTGAAAGCAACAAGTTCGCCTACCCGTACTATTTTAGGGGCAGTAAAACCAGCTTGAAAAGGAATATAGTTTATTTCTTCTATTTTTTGGCAGGCAAGAAAAAAAAGAGACAAGCAAATAATGGGTATTATATTTTTCATTTTACAATTTTAATAAAATATTTTACACGTATAAATTAATAATAGCCTTAAAAATATCTTTTAAATGGTTTATTTTATAAATAGTATAGTATTTATGCCGAGAATTAGCCATGCTGTAAGCATCAGTTTATTCCTTTAGCACTAACAAGGGATTCTTACAGAATGGCTATGCGAGGAGTTTTGGTAAATCCCGCCATAACTTTTGAAGAACCCATATTTTTCCATCTATACAAATTACGCTATGCCTGCCCATTTGCAACTACTCCTATACAAATGGCTTAGGAAATTGTGTAAAGTCGTTTTCTAAGAGAGAATATCGTTTTTTTTGTTTTAAGAGGGGTATAACTCTGCATATACCATTACTATTTTTTGCTGATACTGTTTACTTTTAAATTTAATATTTGCAAATATAGAAAATTTACCCTACATTTGCTATACTTTTCAAGAAAAAGCATGAGATTTATGTTAAAAACGCTTGTTTGCCTTGCCTGCCTATTTTTTGCCTTGCCTACCATAGCCCAAAAGCCGTCTGTGCGTATAGGCAAGCTCAAATATAATGGTGGTGGCGATTGGTATTGCAATAAAACCTCTTTACCCAATTTGATAGATTTTTGTAATCGCAATTTGCGCATGAATCTCGTGGCAGAGGAAGATGTGGTAGAAGTGGGTAGCAAAGATATATTCAGTTATGCTTTTGTACATCTAACGGGGCATGGCAATATTGCATTCAGCAATATGGAGGCGCAAAACCTGCGGTTATATTTAATTGCAGGTGGTTTTTTGCACATAGACGACAATTATGGTTTGGATAAGTTCATTCGTATAGAAATGAAAAAGGTATTTCCAGAAATTGAATTTGTAGAATTACCTTTTTCACACCCAATTTATCATCAAAAGTACGATTTTCCTAACGGTTTGCCTAAAATACACGAGCATGATGGCAAACCTGCGCAAGGATTCGGCTTGGTATATGAAGGGAGATTGGTTTGTTATTATTCGTATGAATGTGATTTGGGCAATGGTTGGGAAGACCAAAGTATTCATAAAGACCCTGAAGAGTTGAGGCAGGCAGCGTTGCGTATGGGTGCGAATTTGCTTACATTTGCATTTACAAATTATTGATAGATATATTAAAAGCTATTTATGCTCAATTATTACACCTTATTGCGCATTTCCGCCATGCTAATCAACCGAAAAAAACTCAAATTTTCTATAATAAACTGATTATCAATTACTCTCTTAGGAAAATTAATGATTTGATTCAAATTACATTTGCATTATGAACAACAACCAACAAATTACAAAAATAGAAGCTGAAATAGAG
>JAYTNK010000035.1:0-5006 GCA_043748375.1 Cytophagales bacterium | reverse complement strand
TCGAGTGTCGCTGTAGGAGTCGCATGGTGTGTCCCAAACTCGAACCCTATCTTTCCATGTGGGTGTCCCCCAAAAGAACGGCTCATGTCGCTCGCTTCTACGCGCACTTTTTTAGGGGACGCATGGACACCTGCCGTTCCTGTGTCATGCAAAGAACGGCTATCGTTCTTTTTCGTAAGGACGTTAGTCTCTGCTTGTTCGAGCAAAAGTTCACGCTTTACGCCGTATTGATACAGCCAAAAGTAGGCAAGAGAGAACAGTAACAGTCCCTCAAACGACAACCAAATTCCTGCGCAAGCCCAGGCATATTGCTCCTTGCTGATATGGTTAAGGGAGATAATCTTGTTGTTTTTTTGTTCTGTTATTTGTTCTTTTGAAGATAACTTTTGTTCATACTTTTGTAAAAGTTCTAAATGCACTTGCATTTGGCGTTGCATGTGTGCAATTTGGGTATCATAATTTTGGTGGCGCACTTTGGTTTCGGGCAAAAGATATTCCTTGCCTGCCCAAATAGCATAAGATTTATGGTCAGCCAGCTCCCTTTTTTTGTTTTGTTGCAAATCTGTTATACCTTTGCTAAGTTGTTCGATTTGTTGTTTGGCTGTTTTGATTTCAGCGGATAGGGGAGAGGTTGCATGTTTGAGGTCTATGATGGCGGCTTGAGGCGCGTGATTTTTGCTATATTGGTAAGCACCAAATGTACCTGCACTCACTAAACCTGCCGAAATGCACAACAAAACTAAAATTTTGGTGCGTAACCATTCGCCATGTACAATGTCCTTGCCTGCCACATAAAAGGTAGCCAAATAATGAAAACCAACTGTATCAACTAACCAACGCCTGAGCGTTTCAACCAAAGTAAAGAAAAGAATACAAACGAAAAATATAAGGCTTGCACTCCAAGAGTAGGAGGGAAGCTGCCAAACAAAAGCTGCCACCTCAAAAAGAAGGTAAGCCCCTGCCAATACAGACATCAACTGCAAAGGATAGCTTATAACTATGGCTAACATTTGGTAAAACCAGTTGCGGTCTTGATAATCATGAGGCGAACTGAAAAGCAATTCTTTGCGCAACGTTTCCTTTTTTAAAGCAAACCATTGGGCATTTTGGGTGCGAAGGGAGGAAGGAGTTTGCATGGTTTATAAGTTTTTTGTTAAATAAATGTCCTTGATACGGTTCATTAAATAGCACTTAAAATAAGTATGTCTCTATTTCGGATTAAATTAATGCAATAATAAACCGTTTTAATGACAAACAAAAATTTTATCACGTATTTTTAAAAATATTTTTATAAATCAACCGTTTTATGGACAGTGGTGAGGCACAAAAACAAGTCTTGGCTTTGATAAAAATTACTCGTGAAGCAAAAGGGCTATCAAGGCGTAAATTGGCGGAACTTGCTGATATTTCTCCAACCACCTACAACGAATGCGAAAGTGGAGCGCGAGCTTTTACGTTTGATAGATTGACGAAAGTTTTGGAAGTGTTGGAGTTGGATATATTTAACTTTGGTAAAACTGCAGAAATAGAACAAACTTCGATTCAGCTTGCGCCTATAGATGATAAACAAATAGAAAACTATTTTCAGACTACTACTGAAGGATATAGGCAAATTCAGGAAAGAATAGATAAAATGGAACAAGAAAACAGGGACATACAAAGTATGAAAAGAGATATAGAAGAAATAAAAAAACTATTGAAAAATAATAGTTAATACAATAAAACAAAGCATCGGGTGTTTTGGGTACAAAGGAATTTATATGGACTTAGAATTTTATGATGCATTTTCAATAATACTGTAAAGTTATTTCAGTAATTTTGAAAAACAAAATAATTATTCAATAATTTTGAAAAATATTGATAATATTACATTTTTTATTTAAATATTTATATTTAATAATGATATGGAAACAATAAGCAATCAATTTTCTAAAGCGGTTGATTTGCTTCTCAAGAAGAAAATTATCGCATCTAAAGGAGACCTTGCCACACGTTTAAATTATAAACCATCAACACTATCGGAAATATTGAACGGTAGGAGTAAAGTAAGCGCAGAACTTGCCCGCGATTTTTGTAAAAATTACGGAATAAATTTATATTGGCTATTTTATGGGGAGGGTAGTATGTTTAACGAAAGTGAGACAACTTTTTTAGCTTCTGCAAATAGCGCAGATGATGACAACGTGGTGTCCACCAACCGAGATATAAAAGAAATGATACAAAAAGAAGTCAAAGAAGCCTTGCAACGTGAAAGGAACGCGCAAAATAATCTTGCCTCCTGATGGAGTTTGGATTTTAAAAATATAGGTGTTATCTTTGCCATATAAAACGGTAGTCAATAAGAATCCGAGCATCTGCGAAAGCAGAGGCGAGTTTATTGTTGAGGATGTTTCCAAAGTAAAGCAACAATTCGGGGTCGAAATCGAGGTTGTGCTTTACTTTTTTTATGTTATTTGGTTTTATAGGCTTTTACAAAATCCCTTAGTTTTTCCAAGTCCAATCCTGCCATGCCCGCTATTTCGGTATAGGTAGGTTTTTTCCCTGTTTCTTCCAATATTTTTAGTTGGAATTTGGTGAGTTCTATCTCATCTTGTTCTGATAGCCTCAATATAATTTTAGAAGGTTGCTTTTTCATACGTGTAAAATATTATTATATTTTTTTTCTATGTTACAAGTAACACACTGCAAAAGTAATCTTAATATTTTATAATCCAAATTTTTATAGGTATTTTTGTAAAAAATATTTTTTGAACAGATGCGCTAGAAACATTTGTTATTGATAATCAATATGTTATGAATGATTTACAAATAAATTTAGAAGGAAAAATTTTTTCTTTGCGTGGTGAGCAAGTCATTACACGAGGTGATTTGGCTTCTTTGTACGAAGTCGATGCGGGAGCACTCACAAGAACTATCAAAAACAATACAAATGGGGCAGGCAAGGATTTAGATGAATTATACGTGTTTCGATTGACTACTTTGGAGAAGCAAGAGGCGGCTCGAACTATCCCTCATTTGGCAAATTTGAAACATGTCGCTTATGACGAGTATGCTTTTACGCTTTTGGGGGTAGTGGCTTTTTCGGGCATATTGCGTTCCGAGAAGGCAAATATGCTATTCAAGTATGTCGTGAAAGAGTTTGTTAGGCTGAAAGGGCAAGAAAAACAAGCAGAAACGCAAACTGATATTATATCAAAGTTAGGCGAGCAGTTTGTTAGGAGGGAAGACTTCCAGTTTTTCGCAGAACAGGTATTGGGTTTGTTTGAGCAGTTAGAAAATAAAAGTAGCTCCACTAAAACGGTAGGTTTTCAGCCTAAATCTTTAGACAATACGCCACAAGTTTAGGGGTTGGGCAGGCAAGTTTTTTTGGAACTTACCACGAAAATAGCTATTTTTGCTGAAGGTATGGCAAAGAAAACAACTACAGGGCAATATGACAGGGTTTTTAAAGAGAATGCAGAAGAAATTTATGCCTCTCTTATCAAAGCACTTTTACATATTGAACCTGATGCAGTGCAAGATTTACCTCAAAGCGATTTGCAACGAACCATAGAGCGCAAAGCAGACTTTTTAAAGAAGGTCTTTGGCACAAACGGGTCGGAGGATTATGCGTTGCATATCGAGATACAATCTACCAACGATAAAACCATGCACAAACGCATGTTGCTTTATCACGCGCTTATTTATGATACTTACAACCTTGATAGCCAGCATTTTATTATTTATGTGGGTAATGAAGACTTGGCGATGCCTGCCCATATCTCGCATAAAAACCTCCAATTTTCATACGAAATCATAGATATTCGGCGTTACGATTATGAAGTATTTTTGCGAGCCATCACTCCTGAAGAAGTGGTGTTGGCTATTTTAGGTAATTTCCACCAAGAACAGCCTGCGATTGTGATAGAGCAAATTTTACAACGACTTCAAAGCCTTGCACCCACTGAACTTGCTTTTGGCAAATATGCCTCTCAACTAGAAATTATTGCACAACTACGAAATCTCCAAAAAGAAACCCTAACCCGTATAAAAACAATGCCTATAGTATTTGATTTGACACAAACCCTCGCCTACGAACAAGGCGAAGCGAAAGGTGAAGCAAAAGGTGAAGCAAGAGGCGAAGCTAAGATAATGAGCGCAAACATAAAAAGTTTGCTCACACGTGGAAAGCTTAACCCCACCCAAATAGCCGACATTTTAGATGTCCCTATTGATTTGGTGCTGGAAATAGAGAAAAGCATCAACAAAACAAAATAGGAAATTGCAAACAGTAATTTCAAAGAACTTGCCTACGCTTCACAGCGTTTTGATGATGCAATTTTAATCCTTATAAAATTAAAAACAAAATTTAAGGATTAAAAAATGCTTATAAAATTAAAATATTTTTTGGTTATATGATAAATCAAATAAATGTTTGTACTAATCTAAGATTTTTACGAAAAAAATTAGGGCTTAACCAAACAGAGATGGCGCAAAAACTTGATGTTTCCCAATCTTACTACGGAAATATCGAGGCAGGCAATAAAAATATTACCTACGAAATGATAGGTAAAATAGCCGAGCTTTACCATATTTCCCCCAACTGGCTTTTGCTTGGGGCAGGCGAGATGTATATCGAACCTCCCAAACAAGAAAACGAGCCAACTCCTGCCTTGCCTGCCGATTGGGAGGCTTTCATGGAAAAGAAAATAAACGAAGCAGTCGAGGCGAAGTTCCAAAAAATGAATACCTAAAAATGGGCTATCTAAAAGACACCCTATTTTTTAGGTAAAGAACTTGAAAAACTACTTGGTTATTTGTTGTGTTCTAAAAATGAATGGCAAATTTTAATTTTAACTCAAAATATCAATCATTCGTTTTTCGACACCTGAAATAAAAAGGTCTGTGGATAGATAAATTTGACAGCGTTTTTAGAACACGAACTGTCAAATTTTGCAAGCATTTGCCCAAATATTATTTTGAAAATGTTTTCCCATATAAATTTAAATCAAAAGATGCCTTTCGCT
>JAYTNK010000034.1:0-13508 GCA_043748375.1 Cytophagales bacterium | reverse complement strand
GTTGCGCTCACCATACATGAAGGCTTGATAACCAGATTCTGTTTCGTACTTGCCTCCCGTTTCGAAGTCGGATTTATCTACAGCTGTACCATTCAGATAAATAAAATTGTAATCTGTGGCACTTTGGGCAGTAATAAGTTCTATATCTTTGGCATTAAATTTACGTTTAACGCTTTTAAAAATCGTAACACCTTGCTCATCTGTATTTTGCGAAGCAATTACTTGATTGCTTTTGCTTATGATTTGAATAGGCAAGTTTTTCATGGGTTGTGTGGTAAGTAGGCTATTTGCAAACACTACCAAATCATCTTTCGTTTCTCTTACGATAAAACCAATATCAGAAAGAGAAATCATTTTACTATCTTTCAGCCATTGATTTTCAGTAGAATGGACATACACATAAAACAGTCCTTTGTTACCTTTTAGTTTTTCATTGTCCAAAGTAAGTAAATGACTGCCATTTACCAAAGGTAACTGTTTAGTTTGATAATTGCGTTCAAAAATTACATCTGCATAATTTTCCAAACCGTAAGCATTCTCATTATATTTATAGTCTTGGTATCCGCCCATGTGTCGGAGGAAATGCTGTAGGTTATTTTCATAAATTCTATAAATCCTAACCGTAATTTGTGGCACTTTGCTAAGGCGTAGCCCTACATTTCGGCTACCTGCATTACTTAAATACGTGCTTTTGTCTTCTGTAAATTGGATATAAGGTTTTTCTTCGTTGAAAGTTACCAATTTCTCCTCATCATTGCCAAGCCTTGCACCGAGAGAGCCTTGTAGATTTTGCGCAAATTTTACATTATAGCTACTTCCTTCTTTAAAAAAACCTTTTACAGTAAAACCTGATTCGGAAGGTTGAATTTCATAGACGATACGTGGTTCTATTTTTATGTTGGCTTTAAGTTCTTCTAAGCCAATAGATTGCGAGGTGCGTACTTTGATAACGGGACGTTCTTTTTCGTAAGTAGCCGTTACTTTTTCCACTTTCAGCACTTTGCGGTCTGGGGTAGGCAAGGTGTGTAAGATAGGTTGCGCAAGTTTGTAGTCGCTTTCTGCACACGCGATACCCGTTTGCATGGTAATGCGCAGTTGTTGATTGCTGAGGTCAATGCTACCCCCTTCCTCCATCAATAGTTCAATCACATTGGAGGGTTCGGTATTTAGCACACGCATAGCTTGAACCGCCTGCTCGCCTATTTGCGTGGTAATAAGGGGAGCTATATTTTGGTGGCGTACTTTATAGTTAAATTTGAGGTTTATGCGGAGTTGGGGCGTTTGCATTTCGTTTTTTGTCCAAAATGCCTCAGCCGTTTCGAATTGCAAGTACGTGGTATGAAACTTCAGGTTTTGGCTTGTGTTAAGCGGTATTTTCTTGCCTCCTCCTAATTTTTCGAGTGGCTTTCCTATTTTTGCGCTGTAGTCTGTACTTGGCAAAAAGCCCTCAATAGGCGAGAATATAAGTTCGTTGGGTTTTATCCATTTAAACTTGCCTGCCACACGAGGCTGGAGTTGCACATATTGGGTAGTATCCCAACGGTTTAGCATCGAATCAGAAGCGACTGCTTTGCTAAAAGTAAAAGTCAGATTTTCTTTTTGAGCCACTTCACTTTTCAGGCTGTTAGGATTGATTTCCAACAAGTTACGAGTACAAGTGCTGAGCAATAGCAACGAAAATAGCAAGGTAAATAGTTTGGTGCAAATACCAAAAACAGCATGGGTAGGCAAGCGGTTCATAAAGTTAGGAGATTATTTTTCTTGCCTGCAAGATAGTAAGTTTTAAGTTAAATTTTGCAAAAAAAAAATTTTTTTTTCGCTACTTATCAATACACTGAGTATTGTAACTCCACAAAGACAGCTATTTTGCACTGCTCCGCCTGTTTGGGTAGGCAAGTTGTTGGTTACATGGCGCAATTTACGCCCTTGCCTGCGTGTTTGGGTAGGCAAGCTGTTGGTTATATGGCACAATTTACGCCCTTGCCTGCGTGTTTTGGTAGGCAAGTTGTTGGTTATATGGCGCAATTTACGCCCTTGCCTGCCGATTAACATACGAAAAAAATCGTATAAATAAAACCTTGTTTACAGCGCGTATAGAGGGTTTTTTGTTAATAAATGTTAAACATACGAAAAAAATCGTAGATAAATTTGGAAGTACGAAAATTATCGTATAACATTGCATCAAGAAAGATAGAAGATGAGGGTTGAAAATTCAGCCCGCCTCCAACTTTCAACAAATCAACCCTTACCTTCAATCGTAAATAATCCAATAGATGACTAAACCGACAGAATCCGAACTCGAAATCTTGCAAACGTTGTGGGAACATGGAGGATGCACTGTACGCTTTGTAAACGACAAGCTCAACGAGCAACGCGAGATAGGCTACACAACCACCCTCAAAATGATGCAACTCATGCATGAAAAAGGTATGCTCAAGCGAGATGAATCAGAGCGAAGCCACGTTTACTTGGCAAATTACTCTCAAGCAATCGCTCAAAAGACATTACTCGACCGCCTGACGCAAACCGTATTTGGTGGCTCTGCTATGCAGCTTGTTATGCAAGCACTTGGCAATCGTAAAACAAGCAATGCTGAATTGCAAGAAATCAAAAAACTTATTGACCAAATAGAAAAAGAAAAACAAAACGACTTATGAACCTAAGCGACATTTTCTCAGAACGCCTTGTGTATGCACTCGGCTGGACTATTTTGCACTCTCTGTGGCAGGGCGCGGCTATTTCCATTTTGTTAGGCTTGTTAATGATTGCGATGCGTAGTTATTCTTCACAAAGCCGTTATTTTGCCTCAGTAAGTGCCTTGCTAACCATTACACTCTTGGCAGTGGTTACATTCGCTACGTATTATGGGCAATATCGTTCACACTTGCCTGCCAATTTCACCCTCGAATTGCCTATCGCCTCGCCAACTGTGGCTACACAGGCAAGCACGGAAGCTCCTGTACAAACTGCTTCGCAAGTGCTTTTCGCAGATACAGAAATCTATTTTCGCCAACACCTACCTCTTTTGGTGAGCGTTTGGTTATTAGGAATAGCCTTTTTGTTGCTTCGGTTTGTGGGTGGCTATGCCTATTTACAACGCCTAAAAAGCTATCAAACACGTGCAGTGAACGATTATTGGCAGGGAACACTTGCCTACCTCGCAGCAGAAATAGGCGTAAAGCGTAAAGTACGCTTATTAGAATCGGGACTTGCTGAGATGCCTATGGTGATTGGTTGGTTGAAGCCTATTATTTTATTGCCGCTTGGTACTTTGTCAGGATTAAGTAGCTCGCAAGTAGAAAGCATTCTTGCTCATGAACTCGCACACTTAAAACGAAATGACTATGCTGTCAATATGATACAGTCTATGTTAGAAATTATATTTTTCTATAATCCTTTTATATGGTGGGTGTCGGGTTATATCCGTCAAGAACGTGAAAATTGTTGTGATGATATTGCTGTAGAACTTACAGGCGACTCGCTCACATTGGTAAAAACATTAGCTATTTTAGAGGAGTTTAGAGTTATTAAGCCATCATTAGCTATGGGTTTTGCAGGAGGCACAAGAGGTGGCTTGTTGTTACGTGTGCGACGATTGCTTACACCTAAGCGCAAGGCTTCAGGATTTTCAGAAGGCTTTTTATCGGCTATGGTATTGGTGTTTTGTTTTAGCATCACGACTGTAAATGCCTACACACCTTACAACTGGCATAATTTTCAGGCATTGGCAGATAAGTCGTGGCAACAAATTCAAAAAGCGGCAACAGTATTGACAGGCAACGCTTACACAGCTTCTACGATTCAAACAGAGGCAGAGATTTTGCCTATCAAAAATACGCAGGTAGTTGTAGCAAGGGAGAAAATGCCTAACCTTATTCCGCTCAGACGTTTAGATATCAATGACACAATTCGTTTTGGTAAAGGTTACATGGCTATTACAAACCGCATAGGGTCAGTAAAAATGTTTAAAGATGGTAAGGAAATCCCTAAAGAGGAGCTTGATAAATACAAAGAGGAATTCGCACTTGTAAAAACACCTCGCAAAAGCTACCAAAGCAGCCATATACCACCAATATTCCCCGTAATGCCTGCTTTTCCTGTCTATCCTGTCTATCCTGTCTATCCTGTCTTCCCAGTTATGCCTGCTATACCCGCTATGCCAAATATGCAATCTTTGCACAAACAAAGAGGTGTATATATGACACCTGAAATTTGGGAAAATAATGTAAAGCGCAAAACAAAAAGGAAACTTAGAAAAGGTGAATCAGCTAATCTTATTATTATCGATAAAAACGAAATACGCGTAGACGGCAATCTAATTAGCTTAAATGAACTAGAAAATAGTTTGCCTACCGAACAGCAATGGGAAGAATATGGCAAACAATGGGAAGAATATGGCAAAGAATGGGGACAGTATGCTGACCATGTGGATAATAGAACGGAAGGGAAAATAAAGAAAAAAGCTGGTAAGGAAATGATGGAAGCACTAGAAGCTGAACGCGAAGTAATGGAAGCTGAACGTGAAGTAATGGAAGCTGAACGCGAAGTAATGGAAGCTGAACGCGAACATGAGCAAGAAATTCGTGAAAAAGCACACGAGGAGGAAATTGAAAAACGTCAGGAAATGTTCGATGCCCAAATAAAATCTATCAAAGAGGCATGGGTAAGAGATGGACTGGTTAAGGCAGACACGAAATCTATTAAAATAAAATCCAATAAAGCAGGTATAACCATCAACGGCAAGAAACTTACTCCTGAGCAAGCTCTTAAATACCGTCCCATGTTGTCTGAAGCCATCGGCATACCCGAAGACGGAAGCAAGGAACACAATTGGGATTGGAATTGGTCAGAGTAATCCATAAATTCTTACCACAATCTTTTCACAAGCACCAACCTTTTCATAACGTGCTATAAAAACAGCTGTAACAAAAGGTTACAGCTGTTTTTTTTATAGCAACCACAAAAACAGCTGTAACAAAAGGTTACAGCTGTTTTTTATTAGGCATTAGCACGCATGAAAATACAAGATACTGACAATCAATGTTTAATCTTTGTCTCCAAGCAAATTTGGGAGATATTTAGTACGGCAATAAATTAAAGTCAAATGATAAGACACTGCCATACTCATAACCACTTTCCAACATATCGAGGTCATGGGATTCATAATACCAATTTACCTCCACATTGCCACCTATTTGGCTATGTGCTTCTAATTGCTTGAAAATCTCAAGGAAGCGACGAGAAGTACTTGTATTAAAGTAGGTCATTCGAAACTCTAAGGTGATTTTCTTTCTAGGGTATTCGTTTATATAGCTTATCAACCAGTCGCAAATAGGTTGAAAAAACTCAACGGCGTATTCATGGTAAGACTCGCCCGATATTTTGATGATTCCGTTCGTTTCATCAAATATGACTTCGGGAATATAATCCAAGCTTGAATCTTGGAAATAAGTCGCTGATAGTTGTGTGATGTTTGTGAAAGATATCATAAGATTATTTATTTAGAATGTGTTTTTATTAGTACGCAAAGATAAGCAAGAAATTTTATGTATGCAAGGTTTACATAAAAAATATGATATTTAAAATTGATATTCTTGTTTTAGTTATAAAAAACACAGTTAAATTATAGTTTTATCCTATTTTGATGATGTAAGGTTTCAGGGCATAAACAATAAAAATAAAATGTATGTATTAAAACAAATTAAATAAAAAACAAAAAACAATAAAAAATAAATTAGCCATTTTATGTTTGTAAAATACTGATTATCAGATTTTTATTATCCAAAATAAAAAAACATAGACTCCTCTTAGGAACAGTTGTTAAATAAAGTGCTATTTGAAGAATGGGTATTTTTTGAATGCTTGTCAAGGTCTATCAATCATTGACAATATTCAAAAATAGGTTATCCTGTTTCAAACCTTACAAATTTATTATTTTCTGCACCTCTGTAGTGTATCCTTTTAAGTCGCATATCCTGAAGAGGTCGCGCTACAGAATATCACCTTATTAAATTTCCAGTATCTACTTATTGAAATACTATTTATTCTTTTAAAAATTATATTTTTTTTTAAAATTATGCGTTATTTGAAAACAATGAATATATGCTCAAAATAGGCTTTTACCTCAATAATCTACGGTTTTTTAGGTAAAAACCTCCAAAAACAACGTGTAGTTTACAATATGTTAATTAAATAAAGAGCTTTATTTTTTATTTTACAAAAACAAAACACTAACTTTGCACAAAATTAAAAACCTTTACTTGTTTAACACTCTCTTACACATGAGCCTAATCACTAATCAACCAAAAAAGGACGAAGTTCAACGCTATTCTGAACAAGAATTGCAAGAGTTTGAAGCTATTCTTCAAGACAAACTTGCTAATACACGCAAAGAACTTGCCTACATCAAATCAAGTTTGAACAAAACAATCGATCAAGGTACAGGTGGGTCTATAGGCAATGCCAAACTCATGGAAGATATAGCCGATACAACCGAAAAGGAAAGTATGAACCAACTTGCGGCACGCCTTCAAAAGTTTATCCAACAGCTTGAATTTGCCCTTATTCGTATAAAAAATGGCACTTACGGCGTATGCGTCGACACAGGCAAGCTCATTGCTAAGGAGCGTTTGCGCGTTGTACCACATACACAACAATCGGTAGAAGCCAAACTCGCTAGACGATAGTTTTGCAATGCTTTTATCAACAAAATATCCTTGCTCTTTTGTGAGCAAGGATATTTTGTTGATGAGTGTGTCAAAAAAAAATTTATCAGCTTATTTTTAGCTTATTTCCAAAACAAGATAGTTTTTTTTATTGAAAAAGAACGCATCACCCACCTTTTTTCTCATCAATAATTCACCTATAGGCGCGGTAGGCGAGATAACAAAGTAAGTATCTAAATCTATCCTTACCTGCCCAATGCCAATAGCTATAAAAAAAAGACCTTGGTTTGTTTGAACTAAACTGCCTATAGTTACAAGCTCATACTTTTCTAAGAATGTAATTTGTAATAAGGTATTTTGCAAAGTCCGTGCCTCTGCAAGACGTTTTGAGTTGTTTTCAATCTCAATTTGCATCATGGCGCGTGTAGTTTCATACTTATCTCCTGCACTACTTTTGGTTTCTGCATGAGAGGTTTCTCGTGCAGCCCGAATACTTTCTTGCGCGGTGAGCACGGTGCTTGTTACAAAATCAAGGCACTTTTGGTAAATGATTTCTTTTAATGACATCTGCTATTTGTAGAAAGTGGCGAATAGACCTTTTTTGTCTATGTATGGCGATAGCACGTCCCACGTAAGCAAATAGTTTGGGTCAGGCTCCATAGATTGTGCCACGTGTGGAAACCCAAATAAGAATTGATAGGTAATGCCTTGTCTACTAACTTGAAAAGGCAGGTTTCCCGAAATATTGACGGGTTTTTTCAAAGTAATGGCAAAAGGATCTTCTGTATTTATATCCTCGATTGAGGCTAATTTTTCAGTCGCTCTTGCATTTATTATTTTTTCTAAAATCCCATGTACAGCGGCTTGCGCAGTATAATTATTGTACAGCGCGTTTTCTGAAATGGTACTGCCATCCAACAACGACAAACAAATCATGTTGGAGAAACCGCTCGGATATGCACCCATAAATTGTTGTTGAAAAGTAAGAGAGAGTATCCCATTATCGTTGTGGGTTATCTCATAGTCAAGATTTGTGCAACCCTGCCCCATGCCTGATTGCGCTACGCTTGCTTTAATGTTACTTGCATACGCACTTGCTAAATCTTGTGCTGAAAACATTTTAGTCGGTTTTGGCGCATCATTTATAAATACGTCCTCTCCAAAGATAGCTATAAGCAAGTTTGTATTAAGTTTTTTGAGTACGGTGTAGCCGATTTTCCCTTCTCGTACCTCACTAATTTCAGGGATTTTGTATGTATATGTAGCGTATTCTGCAACTCCATCTTCTATAACTGCTTTTTGGCAGTAGGCGATGGTTGAAGCAAAAAATATGAAGCCAAATAAGAGCATTTTTTTCATGTTAGTATGTTTTTCCGTAATTATTTTATAACAAACGTTCTTGTTGTCTTTTTTATATAAAGCGTGTATCAATTACCAAAAATCCGCCATGCTTCCTCTGCTTGTGCATACAACATAGCCAAACCATTGTGCGTGTGCGCGCCTTTAGCGTTTGCTTTTTGCAAAAACAACGTTTCCGCTGGATTATACACCAAATCGTACACAAAGTGGGCAGGCGAGAGGGCTTGATATGGCAGGGCAGGCAAGGTGTCTATATGTGGCATCATACCCAATGGCGTAGTATTAACAATGAGTGTATGTTGAGCTATCATTTGAGAGGTAAGTTCTTCAAAACTTGCCTGCCCACCCGCTCGCGCAACTATAGTATAAAGCATATTTAAATCTTTCAAAACAGCCTCTACCGCCTTTGCCGCGCCTCCGTTGCCTAACAACAAGGCTTGCATGGGTGCTTTATTTTGCGCGATAAATTTTTCTAAAGTAGTACGAAACCCTATATAATCTGTGTTATGCCCTGTTAGCGAGCCGTCTTGTTCTATTTTTATCACATTAACCGCGCCTACTTTTTCGGCGGAGGGTGCGAGGCGTGTCAAGTAAGGCACAACAGCTTTTTTATGCGGAATAGTAACATTTAGCCCTTTCAAAGTTGGGTATTTTTCAAATAGGGCAGGCAAATTTGTTATTATCGGCAATTCAAACAATTCGTATTGTGCTTCTATACCTTCTTTTTCAAACTTTTCAGTAAAATATTTTTTAGAAAAAGAATGCGAAAGGGGAAAACCAATCAGTCCATAAAGTCGCATATCAACTAAAAACGCTGTCTAATAAGTTCAAAATACCTTTAAGTGGGATTAATGCCCAAGCGGGTCGCGAGTTCATTTCGTAGCCCAATTCATAAATCGCCTTTTCCAATAAGTGGTAGCAAAGTAAGTAAGTAGCTTCTTTTTCATAACCAATGGCGAGCGAATTTTCTTTGGCAGTGTGTAAATAAGTATGCAAGAAAACAGCTACCACTGAGCGGTAATAGACACTTCCTGCTTCCACCAAATCTTCAAAAGTGAGGTTGCTATTGTCTTTGATTTCAAAAATATTGGAATAGACAGCATAATGAAACGAGCGAATTAAGCCTGCCACATCTTTTAGAGGAGATTGTTTTACTTTGCGGTCGCGAATAGTGCTTTCTGGCTCGCCTTCAAAATCTAAGATAACAAAATCCTCGCCTGTTCGCAAGACCTGCCCTAAGTGATAGTCGCCATGTATGCGTATGCGCTTGCCTATG
The DNA here is from genome assembly GCA_043748375.1 of Cytophagales bacterium. Classification (GTDB taxonomy): domain Bacteria; phylum Bacteroidota; class Bacteroidia; order Cytophagales; family Microscillaceae; genus RDXI01. The sequence goes on along the minus strand of JAYTNK010000034.1, from coordinate 4,208 downwards.
AGTTTAGATTCATCGAATGTTTGGATAATATTCATGATTTCCTCCTCACGTTCAAGAAATGTTTTGGCAAATTCCAAACCCATACCCTCCAAGCTATCTATGTTTTTCTCAACCAAATCGGTGCGTCTTTCCAACTGTAGAATCAGTTTGTTTTTTAGCCAAACCGAATAATCTTCGTTGAAAGTAATAGGCATGAACGTATAATTGTTGCGGTCAGACGATATGCTGACGTGCATTTCGGCAGTTCGTTGCGCCAATTTTTCCACGCTTTTTAAGGTTTCATACCCTATCAAATCCAACATTTCAGGGTCAATGTCGCGTATGCTGAGTGGTTTGTAAAGTTCTACTTTTTTGAGTTCTTTGATGTCATGGCGGAGTTGTTGTATTTTTTCAAAATAGTTTTTTACACGTGCATTAAAGTAGCCCCATGCTTCGCCATCATTGGGTACTTTCTCTTGCATCAAGCCAAGCGAAACATCAGGGAATCCTTCGCGCTTCCATGTAAGGCTACCCGCATAACGGGGCGAATGTTCAAAGCCAGCATTTTCAGTTAAAAAGCGAGTGATTTCCACGTCAGGGTTTTTTTCGCGGAACAGTTTGCGGTAGATTTTAAAGAAGAAGCGGTCTTCAAAAATAACTGATGTATTGCTTTGGTCGACCTTTAATACTTGTGAGCCAATACTATGCGTGTGGGTGTAATTTTCCAATACGTTGCCCTTTTCAAACACGAGTGTGCTATCAGTAGTCCCCACTTTTTTCTGGGCAATCATGTGTAGAAAGATAGCTTCGCGAAAGTCATCATCATAAATAGCATCAATCAAATGCCCTGCCTTGCCTGCGATGGTGATGGGGGTTATCACACCTTTTTTATCTAATTTTTTACTATCTTCTTCTTGGTTAAAAGCGATAGGCAAGAAGTAGGTTTCTGAAGAGGCAGATACATAATTCGCTTCCAAAATCAGGAAATAGGCTTGTGTTTGATGATAAGGGAAACTCAAGGTATATTGTACTTTGAACTGCTTGAGCTTCTTCGACTTGCCTCCGAACCACCTACACTTGGGCAGGTAAGCGGGCAAGATGCGCGTGAGAAGCATTTGCACGAGCGTATGGTCTTCCCATAGTTGCTCCCATGCCAAATGTGTATTAGGCATATTATTTTCTTTTTCCTTATTTTCCATTACTTTCTTTTTGTTTAGGTAATGTGTATGAAAGATTGTTTTCTTTTTATGATTTTTGGTCTTCATATACCTAGGTAGGCAAGGCGGTACGCAAAGCTATAAAAAAACTTCAAAATAAAAAAATTTTCCATTATTCATTTATTTCAAAAATAGCACGTTTTCTTTTGGAGTCGCAGATGTTGCTCACATTTGCGACTCCAAAAGAAAACGTGCCAAAACAGCTTAAACAACCCGCGCGTGCCGTTCTCACTATCGCAAGATGGCACACGCGAATTGTATATTTTTACCCTTTCACAATACCACGCGTGGCATTTTTGATAAATGCCAAAATACTATCGCGTTCTGCCGAAGGCTCTATGCTATTTTCTATTTCTTCAAGGGCTTGCGTTGTATTCAAACTACTTTGATATATAAGTCGGTATATTTCTTGTATTTGGATTATTTTCGGATTAGAGAAGCCTCTGCGCCTCAACCCCAAAAGATTAACACCTTCAAAATCAACAGGATAGCGTGCCGCAATGATATAAGGCGGAACATCTTTAGTAACCAATGAACCACCGCCTATCATCGCGTGTGCGCCTATTTTTACGAATTGATGCACAGCACTTGTGCCACCTAAGATGGCGTGATGCCCTATTTCTACATGACCAGCTAATTGCACGCCATTTGAGAGGATACAATTATTTTCCAAGTAACAATCGTGAGCCACATGAACATACGCCATGAGCAGGCAATCCTCGCCCACTTCTGTCTTTTGTTTATCAGCAGTCCCTCGATTGATAGTAGCACATTCGCGTATAATGGTACGGTCGCCTATGATAGCTACCGTTTCCTCCCCTTTAAACTTAAGGTCTTGAGGGATATTCGAAATAACCGCCCCAGAGTGGATTTTGCAATCGCGCCCAATTCTTGCCCCTTGCATAATAACGGCATGAGGGGCAATCCATGTATTATCGCCTATTTGGGTGTCTTCATAGACTACAGCAAAGGGTTCGATGGTTACGTTTTCCCCTATTTGGGCTTTGGGGTGTATATAGGCTAAATTAGAAATACTCATGATTTACGTACAAGGCTGGCTGAAAGAATGGCATCACATACAAGATTATTGCCCACAAAAACTTCCCCTTTCATCTTGGCTATACCTCGTCTGATGGGTTGTAAAAGTTCGCAACGAAACACAAGCGTATCGCCAGGTACGACAAGTTTGCGGAAACGGCACTCGTCTATAGAAAGCAAATACGCCCAATGGTTTTCTGGGTCAGGCACGGTGCTTAGCACCAATATTCCGCCTGTTTGCGCCATAGCTTCTATTTGCATTACGCCTGGCATTACTGGATTGCCAGGGAAATGTCCCATGAAATATGGCTCATTTAGAGTTACGTTTTTCACCCCTACCACAGAAGTTTCGTCCAAGTGAATTACCCTATCCAATAAAGCAAAAGGATAGCGGTGTGGTAGAATATTCGCAATATGACTAATATCCATCAAAGGAGGGAGTTTTGGGTCATAATGTGGCGCTTTTCTTGTTTTGGCGTTTAAGTATTTTTGCTTGATAGCCTTAGCAAGCCCTACGTTGGAAGCGTGTCCAGGTCTTACGGCTATGATTTGCGACTTTAATGGTCTGCCAATCAGCGCAAGGTCGCCTATCACATCCAAGAGTTTATGGCGAGCAGGTTCATTAGCAAAGTGCAAGTCGACATTATTTAAGATGCCTTCCGCTTTTACTTCTACTTTGGGTTGCCCAAGCATATCGGCAAGACGATCAAGTTCATTTGCTTCTAATACTTTATCTACAATCACGATAGCACTGTTGAGCGTACCTCCTTTGATAAGATTTGCTTTGAAAAGCACTTCGAGTTCGGATAACAAGCAAAAGGTACGACAAGGCGCAATTTCTTTTTCAAAATCTGTAATTTTGCTTAAGACAGCGTGTTGGCTACCCAAGGTGCGGGTGTTGTAATCGACCATAACCGTTACACGGTAATCGTCTAAGGGCGAGGCGACTAACTCGATGCTGTGGTCTGCATTTTTGTAGCTCACACTTTCCGTAATTTCCAAGAAGTTACGGAGGGCATTTTGTTCTTCCTTGCCTGCCGACAGGAGTGCGTTCACAAAAGCAATCGAGCTACCGTCCATAATAGGCGGTTCAGGGCCATCTATTTCGATGAGTACATTGTCTATTTGTAGTCCCACAAGTGCAGCAAGTGTATGTTCTACTGTATGGACTCTTGCGCCTTCTTGTTCCAAAGTAGTGCCACGTGAAGTATCTACTACTCTATCTACGTTAGCATCGATAGTAGGTCTGCCTTCTATGTCTATCCGTTGGAATTTGTAGCCATGATTAGGTGGGGCAGGCAAGAATGTCATCGTGGCAGACTTGCCTGTGTGCAGTCCTGTACCCGAAAGGGAAACTGCTCTGAGGATGGTATGTTGCTTTGTATTCATATAACCAAACAAATATTTATGATTGATGATTGATGATTGATGGAACGAAATTAAATAAGAGAGGAATTTTAAATATTAAATCAGTGATTATCTTTATCCACTATTTCGTTATACTTATCTATAATTTTCATGAGTTTTTCTACCCGCATACGTGGCATGGCTGTTACGCTTATTCCTCCTAATACAAAAGGGATTACATCAAGTATAGCCAACCCTAATCCAATGCCTATCCAACCTCCTACACTCGGCTTACAAAAAATGATTAGAAGAGGCAATATTACGATAAAAACACTAAAACTTAATACCCTATACAAAATACGCTTCCAAAAATATGTTCTCTTTAATTTTCTAATCTCTTTGCGCATTTTTTTTATATGACGTGTATCTTTTAGTAAGTTTTTGATAGTCAAATCTGTATCTAAAGAATCCCCTTCAAAATAATAAATACCCGCTGTGCCTCTATAATAGGTAGTATTGCCCCTTGTTTCTCTTTTAAATTCGTACTCTATGCGTCTTTTTTTAGTGGTATCTATAGGTGGTGTACTGACACTTGCCTGCAATGAAGCAGAAAAGATAAGCCATAGT
>JAYTNK010000033.1:0-2733 GCA_043748375.1 Cytophagales bacterium | reverse complement strand
ATACCCGTAAGAGCCACAGGCTGTTACGGGTATTGATGCAAACGCTTTTATGCTCGAATATGCTACAGAAAAAGCACTTGCCTACCCTGAAATAGCTTTTCAGCAAGCTAATATTTTTGCGCCTACGTTTAGTTTAGAAGACTATGATTGGGTGCTATTTAGTCTTTTCTGCCATCATTTTACAGACGAGGAACTTGTATCTATGTTTCGCAAAGCCTATTTGGAGGCAGGCAAGGGCTTTATTATCAATGACTTACATCGACATTCTTTGGCATACTACAGCATTTGGGCTATCACGCGCTTGGCGCAAGGCTCATACTTAGTACAGAATGATGCACCGCTTTCGGTAGCACGCGCTTTCAAACGCAACGAACTTGAGGCATTGTTGAAGCAGGCAGGTATCCCCTCCTACAGAATTCAATGGAAATGGGCGTTTCGTTGGCAGGTTATCGTATGGAAATAAAATACTTTCCATTCGCAAATAGTTATACTTTACAGTCTTAAATTTATAAAACGGTTATCTTCCTACTTTTTATACGCAACCAATGCCGCACTACATTTGCATACACGGACATTATTATCAACCGCCACGCGAAAATGCATGGCTCGAAGAAATAGAAACGCAAGAATCTGCCCTACCCTATCACGATTGGAACGAACGCATCACAGCGGAATGTTATGGCCCGAACAGTGTTTCGCGTGTGCTTGATGAGGAGCAAAAAATCATAGATATTACCAACAATTACGCTTATACAAGTTTTAATTTTGGGCCTACGCTCTTGTCTTGGATGCAGAAATGTAGCCCCAAAGCCTATCAAGGCATACTTGAGGGCGACCGCGAAAGTAAGCGTATATTTGGGGGACATGGCTCGGCGGTAGCCCAAGTCTATAATCATATTATTATGCCTCTTGCCAATACACAAGACAAGGAAACGCAGATAATTTGGGGGCTACGCGATTTTGAATATCATTTTGGTAGGCAAGCTGAAGGTATGTGGCTGGCAGAAACTGCCGTAGATACCGAAACATTAGAATTATTGGCGAAGCATGACGTAAAGTTTACGATTCTTGCCCCGCGACAAGCCAAATGTTTTAGGAAAATAGGCAATGACCATTGGCAAAATGGAGTGGAAACTCACCGCGCCTATCTTTGTAATTTGCCGTCAGGCAAAAAAATAACCTTGTTTTTCTATGATGGTGAGGTAGCACAAGCAGTTGCATTTAAAGGATTGCTGAAAGACGGCAGGCAATTCGCTCATGAAATCTTAAATCGTTTCAATCATAATAATCCTGAACCGCAGTTGATTCATGTAGCCACTGATGGCGAAAGTTATGGACACCATCATAAGCATGGCGACATGGCACTCGCGTTTTGTTTGCGTTACGTTCAAAGCAACAAATTAGCCCAAATAACTAACTATCCACAGTATTTAAGCCTTGTACCTACTACGCATGAGGTGGAGATTTACGAAAATAGCTCTTGGTCATGCGTGCATGGGGTAGAGCGTTGGCGAAGCAATTGCGGGTGCAAAGATGGCGAAGTGCCTTATTCGCACCAAGAGTGGCGTAAGCCCTTGCGTGATGCTTTAAATTGGCTTCGAGATGAGTTGGCGGTGATTTATGAAACTGAAATGAAGCAATTTCATAAAAAGCCATGGGAACTGCGCAATGAATTTATAAACGTACTCTTAGATAGAACAAGCGAAAATACGCTTGATTTTATCTTAAAACATACAGGCAAGGAGTTAGATGATTTGCAAAATACACAATTCTTGCGCTTATTGGAGATGCAACGGCAGTCGTTGTTGATGTTTACGAGTTGCGCTTGGTTTTTTGATGAAATATCGCGTATAGAAGCTACACAAGTGCTGCAATATGCCAATCGTGCTGTACAATTAGGTGAAAGAAGCAGTGGCAAGAAATTAGAAGATAAGTTTTTAGCATTGTTAGCAAAAGCACCCAGCAACTTGCCTATTTATGGCAATGGGGCAGAAATTTACAACAAACAAACTACGCCTGCACGTGTTACGCTTACCAAAGTGGGCATGCATTATGCGGTGGCTTCCTTGTTTGCAGAAAACACAAACAATCTGCATATCCTCAATTATGACTCTTTCAACCAACATTTTGAACGGCTTGAGGCAGGGATTCAGCGCATAGCTATCGGCAGAACTACGGTTTATTCGCGGACTACCATGTCGCAAAAATACTTCAGTTTTATCGTCATTTATTTGGGACAACATCATATTTTTGGAGGCTCCTCTGAGCATATTTCCAGCAAAGATTTTTATACAATTGCTGAAAAAGCCAAAAAACAATTTGAAAAGGGACAAATCCCTGAAATTCTAAAAATGATGCACGACCATTTTCCAGAAAACAATTTCAGTATTTGGGAATTATTTAAAGACGAAAAAATAAAAGTGTTCAATCAAGTACTTGCGGAAAATATGTTGCAAGCAAAGAACTATTACCAGCAAATATTTAACAGAAATTATAATTTGCTAACGGCTATGCATCTACAGAACTTGCCTGTACCTGCCTCGCTTCAACAAAATATACAAACCGTTATTAGCCAAGACTTTGAGGACTTCTTTGATGCGAAATCAACAAATACCAATCGCCTACAAAACCTTGCGCAAGATGTGGAGGAGTGGAATGTAGAACTGAATAAAGGCAAAATTGGACTAAGCGCAGGCATTTTGCTATTGTCTTTAGTAGAGCAATTTAGAGAAG
>JAYTNK010000032.1:0-7911 GCA_043748375.1 Cytophagales bacterium | reverse complement strand
ACTTCGGTAGGGTTGCTCGAATCTATGAAGTATAAAGGGCGTTTTGCTCCCGAAAAATGCAAGGTATTCCCATTTGTAATCGTTACAATGCCCAAATCCATGCCACTTTGATTGTCTATTTCGTCTTGTTTCAGTGAACTACGCACCAAATCGTGCAAATTACGTAATATTTGGGAAGGTGAGGTAATTTTGTCTTGCAATACAATTTTTTCCAATAAATTGATAGCAATCAAGCTCATAAAAGCACCAGGCACGCCATGTCCTGTGCAATCGCCTGCGATTACTATGACTTGATTATCCAATTTTTCTATCCAATAAAAATCGCCTGACACAATATCGCGTGGCTGATACAACACAAAATAATCTTTTAAAATCCCGCGCACACGATTCTCAAATGGCAATAGTGCTTTTTGAATCGCAAGGGCGGTAGTAATGCTGTGTTTGGTTTGTGTATTTTGGTAGGCAAGGTCTTTGTTTTGCTCCTCGATGTGGTCGCGTTGGGCTATGATTTCCTCTTGACTTTGGTGCAGTTCTTCATTCGTACATTGTAATTCATGATAAGCGGTAGTAAGCTCGGTAGCCTTTTCGGATAGTTGCACATTTAAATTTTTCTGTGCTTGCCTGCTCCGATATATAAAAAAAGCTAAAATCAATACAGCCGCTAAACCCGCTAAAATCAAATAAATAATCACTCTTTGGAAACCTGTCGCTTCCTCTTGTTTTTTCATTTGAAGTGTTGCTTTTTCATCTTTCATAACTAAGTTATCTACTTCTAATTGCTTTGTTTTAGCAATATTATACAAACTATCAGATTTCCGTTTATCTTTTTCTTGTTTAGCCAATGCAAATAGTCGATCTGCTTCGCCTTGTTTTTCTTTTATTTCCAACTCACGCGCTACCCTATCCGCCTCCAGCCGATTGCGGTCAGCACTTACTTTATTAATTTCATTGTCTTTTTCTAATAAGATATACGCTTTTTGCTTCCGCTCAAGCTCCATAGTAGAAGTAAGCGTAGAAATGGCTTTGGATTTCTCTATACTAAATAGGCTGTCTTGGATTTGGCGCGACAATTCGTAATATTCAAGGGCTTGCGTGTTATTTTTGAGAAGTTTATAAATTTCATACAATTTTTGCGTGATATTGCCTTTCAATTCGGGTATTTGAAATTCGTCTGCTATAGCTAAGGCTTGTCGAGCATACGCTAAACTTTTATCGTACTCTTTCATGCTTTTGTAAACATTGGCTATAGCCAAAAGTGATTCACCTGTTCTTTTGCGGTCTTGTGCTTCTTGTCTTAATTTTAAACTTTCTTCATAATATCCTAAAGCTTGTGTTACTTTTCCTTGAGCATGATGAATATTGCCTATATTGTATAAATTCATGCTTGTTGTGAGTTTATTCCGTGTTTTTTTATTGATTGCCAAACTAAGCTCATAATATTCTAACGCCTTTGTATAATTTTTGCGGTATTGATATATTTCAGCTATATTATTATAGCTTGTGGCAATATTTTGTGGAATTTTTAAGGCTTCATTTATTTCTAAACTCTTTTCATAATATTTCAAAGCTAAATCATAATTGCCTTGGTCTAAATAAACATTGCCTAAATTGGTCAAACAACGAGAAACTCCTTTTTTGTCGTCTATTTCTTCTGATATTTTTAAGGCTTTTTGATAACATTCAAGCCCCAACAGATAATTAGCTTGATTAACATATACCAAACCAATAGCGTTTAATGCTTCTGCTATACTTTTTTGGTCATGGTTCTGTTCTGCGTGTTTGATAAATTTTTGGTAGTATTCCATAGACAATGCGTACATACTCCTATTTCGATAAAGAGCGGCAATACTTCTTAACAAAATACCAATGCCTTTATTATCACCCAATTCTTCCCTGTAGCGTATGCTTTCTTGATAATTTTGTACGGCTAATTCATAATAATTATTATATTGATTTCCCATTCCCAGCACATAATAACTTTCTGCTATGCCTTTTTTAAAGGATAAATAACGACTTTGAGCCAATGCTTTTTCCGCTAAGGCTATACAAGAATCGCTTTTATTTACCTTGTATATTTGGGCTATTTCTAATAAAACTAAAATTTTTGATGTGTCATGTTTGGTATTTTTATAAACAACCTGCAAACTATCCAATACGCGCTTATTTTGCGCTTGGGCAGTTTGCAAAAAAAATGTAAAAATAAAAAAAAGTAATAATTTTTTCATAACATCATATTTTCACCCCCAATAAAAGTATGTCATCACGTTGTTCTGTGCCTATCATGTGGTTTTCAAATAGTTGCGACAATGCGAGCCGTTGATTTTTTAAAGGTTGTCCGTAAGTCGCTAACAAAATTTCTAACACAGGCTCTTCCTTGAGGCGTTTTCTTTTTACATTATTTTGGTCTGCCAATCCATCTGAACTCAAATAAAACATACTGTCGGCAGGCAAGACTAACATCACTTCTTCAAACTCTTTAGACTCGCTTTGTATGCCCCCAATAGATTTTCGACTGCCTCCGCACACCCGCACTTCGGTAGGGTTGCTCGAATCTATGAAATATAAAGGGCGTTTTGCCCCCGAAAAATGCAAAGTATTGCCATTTGTAAGGGTTACAATGCCCAAATCCATACCACTGTGATTGTCTATTTCGTCTTGTTTCAATGCGCTCCGTACTAAAATGTGCAAATCACGCAAAATTTGAGGAGGCGAAGTAACTTTATTTTGTAAGACCACTCGTTCCAATAAATTGATAGCAATCAAACTCATAAATGCCCCTGGCACGCCATGCCCCGTACAGTCTGCCGCCACTATAACGACTTGGTTGTCTAATTTTTCTATCCAATAAAAGTCGCCTGACACAATATCGCGGGGTTGGTACAGCACAAAATAATCTTTCAAAATCCCCCTTACCCTATGCTCAAACGGCAACAACGCTTTTTGAATCGAAAGGGCTGTAGTAATGCTATGTGCTACTTGGGTATTATGGTAGGCAAGGTCTTTATTTTGCTCCTCGATATGGTCGCGTTGCGCTATGATTTCCTCTTGACTTTGATGCAATTCCTCGTTGGTGGTTTGTAATTCACCATAAGCATGCGTAAGTTCAATCGCTTTTTCGTTGAGTGCTTGGCTTTTTTCGGATAGTTGGGTATTGAGTCTTTTTTGAGCTTGCCTACTGCGATACACAAAAAAAGCAAATACCAAAACACTCGCAAGCCCTGCCAATACCAAATAAATAATTACTTGTTGGAACTCGCCTGCCTCTTTTTGCTTTTGATTTTCTACCAAGTGCGTCTTATTTTCAGCCGTTAATTTATCAGCTTCTAATTGTTTTTTTTGCGCCAATGTATATAAACTGTCCGATTTTCGTTTATCTTTTTCCTGCCTTGCGAGCGCGAAAAAACGGTCTGCCTCACCTTGTTTTTTATTGATTTCGAGTTCGCGATTCTTGTTTTCTGCTTCTAATTTATTGCGTTCTGAGTTAAGGCGATTCAATTCATTGTCTTTTTGTACAACGGTAAGTTGTTGTTCCTTCTTTTCAAGAGCTACTTTTGACTCTAAACTGGCGATAGCTTTTGACTTTTCTATGCTGGTAATGCTATCTGAAAGGCTTTTATAGGCTTCAAAATACTCCAAAGACTTCATATAATCTTGCCTGCCCTTGTGTATCATATAAAGATTGGAGAGGGCTTCTTTAATTTCCTCTCCTGCTTTGATTTGACGCGCCATAGCGAGTCCTTTATCCGCATATTCGGTGGCTTTTACATATTCGCCTTTTTTATAATAGCCATTTGCTATCGTATTATTCACTACAGCAATACCTCGTTTATCCCCTAATTCTTCTCTCATTTTCAAAGATTTTTCACACATTTCTAAGCCTTTGTCCATTTGATTCATTTCTATATAAGTGCTTCCCATATTGACCAATACGATGGCTATACCGCGTTTATCTTTTAGTTTTTCACGAATTTTATAATTGCGTTCATAATAGGTCAAGGCTTTTTCGTATTTTTTTTGACTAAAATACACATTGCCAATATTGCCCAACGCCACGCCCATATTAACCTCTAATTTAAGCTCTTGTGCTATTTGATATGCTTGTTCATAATATTTGATAGCTTGTTCATACTCACCTTGTTTTCTAAAAACAATACCTATATTGGTCAGAACGGGCAATTGCCCTGCTTTGTCTTGCAACGCTTCGGCTATTTTTAAGGCTTTGAGTTGGTATTGTATGGCTTTAGGATAGTCTGATTGGTTTTCATACACAATTCCCCAAAGATTATAGACATCTATAGTACCCCGTTTATCTTGTGAAGTTTCAAAAATTTTGAAAGCTTTTTCGCCTGATTCTAAGGCACTAAGATAATCCCCTTTGAGTCGTTGGGCAGTGCCTATGTGTATCCAAAGCTGACCACTATGTCGCGAATAGTTCGTTTTATCTGCCCAAGCTAAGGCTTGTTTGCCTATTAAGATGGCAGTATCAGGTTTATTATTGCGCAACTCGCCTGCCAAATAACGCAAAACAGCTATTTTAGTAGTATCATGGCTTGCGTTTTTAAAAGCGATATGTAGGCTATCAACCAACTTTTTAGATTGCCCAAAAGCCTGAAAACTGCTTATTAAAAAAAACAATAACACACCTGCTACACGCATAATAGTTTTATTTTAAGCTTAAGGAAATATATTCATTTATTGTCATTTCAAACGTTTGCGAAATTAGTGGTTTATGGTATAAAACCCAAATGATATATTTATGCTTGGAGTTTTATGATTTTTCACCACCCAATTTTCGCTACTTTATGCCTTCGGCTATTTTTTTGGCTATGCGTATGGCGTGTTTCATACGGGCTACTAACTGTAACTTAGCATAAGGCTTCACAATATAATCAGTCGCACCTTGTGTGAGCGCAAAATCCATATCTTCAGGATAGGTCAAGGCAGACACAATAATGATAGGGATGTGTTTGGTGTGAGGATTGTTTTTTAATACTTCCATGGCATCAATACCCGACATAACAGGCATTTCCCAATCCAATAAAATAATATCGGGTAGTTGTTGTTGAGCGACTTCGCAGGCTAATTTGCCGTTGGGTACGACCATCAGTTTGAATTTGGGATTGGGATATTCCGAGAGCATTTTTACTAAAAATTCTTGCTCATCGCGGTTGTCTTCTGCTACTAAAACAGTGTATTGTTCAATAGTTTCCATGTATTAAGCGAGGGTTTTGAGTTGAGAGAATGTTATTTCATCATAATTATACACCGCATTTTCTACGGCTGTTTTCCATCGAAGCATTTGCGTAGGCGCATCAACGGATATTGTCGATAGGGCTTCGATGACATCACTTGTTTGGAAAATCGCCATATCTTTTATTTTGGCTATGTATGGTAAAATTAGTTGGATTTCTTCTGCTGAGATAGGGGCAGTGTCATCGTGGGGAGTAGGTGTATTTTCTATGCTTATTTCAGTTGGTTTTTGCGACACTAAGGGCAAAGTAAAACAAAAAATTGCGCCCTTGCCTGCCTCCGACTGCACGGCTATCGTACAATTTTCGTGCGCTTCTACGACCATTTTGCAAAAAGATAATCCAAGCCCTGTACTTTTTACCTTGCCTGAATCTTTGGCAGACACTTGTGAGAACCTATCAAAAATACTGCCTTGTTTTTCTAAAGGAATGCCCTCGCCTGTGTCTTGCACACAATAACGCACCTGTGTAGGGGAGGCAAGTTCCGTATAAATCATAATACACCCATTGCTGGGTGTATATTTAATGGCATTTGTGAGTAGATTTACTATCACGCGCACCAATAATTCTTTGTCTGTTTGCACTACAAAATGTGCGTCAATTTGATGCTGAAAACGAATATTTTTGTCTGTCATCAAAAAACTAACTTGCCCTAAGGCTTTTTCTGTCAATTCCAATAAACGATAGCTATGCAAGTCGAGGGTAATATGCGCACTTTCAAACTTTTGTATATCTAAAATATTCAATACCAACCCTAACATTTGATTAGCAATTTGATAGGTACGTGTTTTTTTCTCCTCTTCTTGGTGCAAAATAGCGTTCAATGGATTTTTCAAATCATGTACAATCGTACCCAACATATCTTCCTTAAAATGCTCAAGGGCTTGCAGTTGTTGGTAGGCAAGTTGCAAATTTTCGGCTTGGACGCTTATTTCCTCTTTTTGTTGATTGATTTCTGCATTTTTGATAGCTAAATACTCCTTAGACTTACGTTCTTTTTGCTCGCCTCTATAAATAAAATAAGCCAATAAGGTAACGCCTAATAAAGTAGCTAATATGAAATAGTTAAGCCGTTGTTGAAATTCTTTTTCGCTTTTTTCTTTGAGTATTTGCAACGTTTTGTTTTTATTTTCGGCTTGTATTTTAGCTTCTATGGCGCGAAGTTTATCCGTTTCTAATTGTGCTTTTTGGGCTAAATTTTGGAGGCTATCTGCTTTATTTTTGTCCTTTTCCTGCCTTGCGAGGGCAAATAATTTATCTGCTACTGCTTGTTTTTCTGCGATTTCGAGTTGCCTTTGTTTGCTTTCTGCATTGAGCCTATTTAGTTCATTATCTTTTTGCACTAACGTTAGTTCTTTTTCTTTCCGCTCTAATTCCATCGTAGAAGTAAGATTAGATAAGGCTTTGGACTTATCTAAGGTAAAAAGGCTATCTTGTATTTGCTTTGCCAACTCAAAGTATTTTAAAGCTTCGGTAGCGTTTCCTTGCGCTTTGTAGGTGTTGTATAGAGCTTCCATTGCATCTACCATACCCTGAACAGATTTTATACTTTTTGCAATTTCTAATGATTTTAGGGCATAATCTATGGATAATTCATATTCTTTTTTTATTCGGTAAGAAATAGACAAATTAGTAAAATTATCTTTTAGTAAGCTACTGTATTTTATTTTTTCACTTATTTTCGCAGATTCTAATAAACATGATATGGCTTTATCATATTCTTTTTTTATAATATAAATATCAGACATATTATTTAGAATAACAGCTATACCTTGTTGGTTATTTAATTCTTTATTAATTTGTAAAGCTCTTTCCTTTTCTTTTAAAGAAAGGTCATATTCTTTTTGGGAAGAATGTATAGCTGATATATTATTTAACGTTTCTGCTATGCCTACTCTATCCTTTATAAGCTCTCTTATTGCTAACGCCTTTTGATGATAATAAATGGCTCTATCAACATTATCTTGTATTTGAAATATGATAGCTATATTGCTCATACTCAAGGCTATACCTTTTGTATCGTTAATCTCTTCCCTAATATTCAAAGCAGCCTTATTATAATACAATGCTTTATCATAATTTGAACGCTGATAATATATCAACGCGATATTATTAAAACTGTCAGCCATACCTTTTTTATCCTTCACCTTTTTTCTATTTTCTACAGCTTGCTCGTAATACTCCATAGATATTTCATATTCTCCCCTATAATACTTAGCCAATCCCATGTAATGCAAAGATGCCCCTATTCCAAATTTAAAATTAATTTTGTTAGCTAAATTAAATGCTCTTTGAGAAAAAGCAAACATACTGTCTGGTGCATTTGCGCCATAGCTTTTTCCAAGTTCTACCAATACTAAACTTTTAGTAGTATCATATTTTGTTTCTTTAAGCAATGTCGAAAGACTATCAATTTTGCGCTTATTTTGCGCCTCGCCTACCTGCGTCAAAAAGAAAAATAAAAGTAGTAGTTTTTTCATGACACTTGTTTTTAAACTGATTCCACAAAGGACAGCTTTTTTATAATAAACTGATTATCAATTACCCATAATTAAACAGTATTTTCCCTTCTGTATTATTTTTAGTGATAGCGCATTTGTCATGCTGAACGTAGTGAAGCATCTCGTTGTTGAATGACGATTTGTGAACGAAAAACGAGATT
>JAYTNK010000031.1:0-2635 GCA_043748375.1 Cytophagales bacterium | reverse complement strand
TTAGTCAATAAAGCACACGAAAAAGAATGGAAGAACCTACGCGCCCTCGCTAAGCGAAACATAGAGCGAGCTAGAAAAGCGCTCAAAATGGGGCAAGATCAGCATAAAGTACTCATTAGCTCTGGTATACGCACCAAACGCGAAACAGCCCTGAAAACTATGCACGAAGTACGCAGCGCACTCTTTCATGCAGTCCGAAGGCTTGAACATTTTGCACACTCGACCGAGTTACTCGTTTCATTGGAAAATGATGATCTTATTCCTGAAGAAATAGAAAAAATGGAAACGCGTAGAGCAGGTGTAGTAAAAAAATTAGATGTAATTGTTAGAAAAATGAAGTATAACCTGAAAAATGAATCTGTTAGTTTAGACGAAATATCATGGCAATGGGAAAGCAAGTATGCTGATATGCGTTACGATTTAGAAGCATTGGCTGACGATTTTAGCAATATAAAAGCCCATACCCAAATTTATTATGACAGGACGGCTTATAACATATCCCAAATAAAAACAACTAAAATACGTGAAAAAGAAGTCATAAACCAAAAAGAACACCAAACGCTCTTAGACAGTCTGTATGGTAAAATAGACCATATCAAAGTGTTGGTAACGGAAAACCTACTCTTTGGTGAAGATGCCTATCAGGTGCTTATCAATGCGGTGAGGCGCAAAAAAACAGAAGACGCAGTCACGCAATTAAACGCAATACGCAATACATTACGCAATGCCCTCATAGACTTTCGCGACCTAAATGCCGAGCTAAAAACGGTCTTTAATGGTGAAAAGAAGCGGAAAAGTTAGGACACACGAAAAGCGTCTGTCGTATAAATTAGCTCGCCTGACTCTGACACATCTACGCCAATAAAACCATCGCGTTGCAACTTTTCGAGAATAGGTTTTATCCTATCAATCGGCTCACGCAAATAAACTACTGCTTCTAAAAGCGTAATCCGACCTTTGCGCATCGCCAATAAGTCTAAAATTCGCACTTCCAGTGTAGGATGATCATTTTGAGGAATTTGCCCTATCTCGCGCTGATAAGTAGAGGTAGGCAAGTTGTATGATGATGGCTGATGTCCGCCTTGTTTAAGTTGATGAAGCTCTTCAGTTAGCTTTTTATTACGCCTATTTAATAAACGGTAACCACCTATTCCACCTGCAAGCCATCCACCCATCAGTATAAAAAAAGCAGGTGGGGGAACATGGTGCGCTATAAATATAAACATGGTCATAAGTGAGCTAAATCCCAATCCACCCATCCCCAATAAAACATCAACAATATCGGAAAAACTGTATTTTTTTTCGTCGCTCATAGCCTTTTCTTGCAAAGATATAAAAAAATAAGGTTCTAAGCAATAAAAATTGGTTGTCTGGCAATTTTTGTGAGGATGTTTTTTGAGTAGAGGCAATCCCTTGTGGTTGCCCTTTTTGTAAGGCAAAATCTTTGTTTTACCTAATTTTTAGGGTGTTTATAGCACAAAATGTGCTAGAATAGCCATGGCAACCACAAGGGATTCCCCTACACTTTTTACCACCACAAAAATTGTCAGAGAACCTATTTTTTTTCTTGCCTCTATAATTCAGCAATAATTTGCGAAGAATCATAATATTGAAACGCGCTTATGTAGGAGTTTACCTATTACTAAAAACTAAAAATGTAAAAATGTTTTTGTTAAAATCAACTAAAATGTTTAGCTTTGCCCTTTCAAAATGGTTGTCTGACAATTTTTGTGGAAGTCTGTAGCAGCCTACCATTTTAAGCCTGCAAACAAGCTAAGGCTCGTTACTACGTCTTTGCCTCCATAAAAATGTCAGACAATTCAAAAAAATAAGCAAAAAATGATAGGAGAAATAATATCAAAAATTTTAGCAGGCGGATTTGTAGGTTATATTACGAATGATATAGCCATCAAAATGCTGTTTGAAGAGTATTTTAAAACCCGTATTGGCAACAAGACGTACAGCCTGGGCGGGCTTATTATTAAAAAAAGGCTCGCTTTTCAGGGGAGTATCTCCGACCTTGTAGAGCGTAAAGTGATACATCATGAAGCTCTTTCTGATGAAATAGGCAAGGCGGCGTTCGGGGAAGCTCTTGAGGTTTTGCTGGCAGATTTATTGGAACGCACCTTGCCTGAAAGTTTTGATTCCGCGCTGACATGGGGCGAAATACCCGCTGTAGAGGCACTCATGACACAAGTGCATAGTTCACTTGAAACAAATTTACAGCCTTTGCAGACGCAACTTATCCCCGCTATCTTATCGCAATTGCGCCCAAGTGCCTTATTAACCGTTGAACAAACCACACCTGTTGCTGAAAAATTATTGACTGCCTTGATGGATATGCTTAAGGCGCACTTCCCCACTGCACAATTTGCCAACTTATTGCAATATTTAGGAAAGAAACCGTTAGGCGAAATCTTGCCTCCTGCTGTGCAAACATTGCTTTTCGATTTGATAGACAAACTAACCCCCAATATTCCAGCATGGTTGGAGCATCAACTCGCACCGCAAATGGAGGAATTATTGCAAAAAGGGTGGGAAATATTAAAAGTAGAAGATTTTTTAACTGATTTAGTAACACATTTTGCCGAACAGCCTCTTGCAAATTTATTGCAAAGTACTGACCGAGATGCCT
>JAYTNK010000030.1:0-4260 GCA_043748375.1 Cytophagales bacterium | reverse complement strand
TGGGCAAAGCGTTTGCTAAGGTTTTCTACCGTAATGATCATTCTTCGGTAGTTTTTTTTTCGTTTTTATGGGCAATTTTTTGGCTTCGCTTTTGCATTTCGCCCAAGAGATAAAACTTCTCGTCGGCTGTTAATTTTATATCAGCATACACCAAAGCATTAAATTTAACCAAAAAAGCGGGATTTTGCTCTTCGGCTAAACTATCCATGATAACTAAATAGAAATCAAACATAAAAAGTTGTAGGTATTGATTGATTAAATACTAAATAATATGATCGTTAAAGAACCAACATAATCAGGTCTGTTACGTTCTATCTTGCCTCACCCCCTGCCCCCTCTCCATTTGGAGAGGGGAAAAATTATCTAGTGATATTCCCCCTCTCCATTTGGAGAGGGGCAGGGGGTGAGGCATAAAATTTGGCTACAAACTTCTTCTATTTACACGCTCAACACACTGTGTTCAATGATGTCGCAACAGTCGTGAATTTGGGTTTCATTTATTACCAATGGTGGGGCAAAGCGAATGATATTTCCATGTGTGGGCTTCGCCAATAGTCCGTTGTCGCTCATTTTCATGCAGACATTCCACGCGAGGCTACCTGTTTCAGTGTCATTGATTACAAGAGCGTTGAGCAAACCTTTTCCGCGCACCAATATTGCCTTATCTGTTTTTTCTATCAATTTCTGCATTCTTTGGCGAAAGAGAATGCCCATTTTTTCAGCATTTTCAGCTAAATTTTCATCGCGCACTACCTCTAATGCCGCTGTAGCTACCGCACAAGCAAGTGGATTGCCTCCAAAAGTAGAGCCGTGCTGTCCTGGTTTGATGCAAAGCATTACTTCATCGCTTGAGAGCACAGCCGAAACAGGCATTACACCTCCCGAAAGTGCTTTTCCAAGTATAAGTATATCAGGTTTTACCATTTCGTGGTCGCAGGCAAGGAGTTTTCCTGTGCGTGCTATGCCTGTTTGAACTTCATCAGCTATAAAAAGCACATTTTTAGCCTTGCACATAGCGTATGCCTTACTCAAATAACCCGCATCAGGCACTACTACACCTGCTTCTCCTTGAATTGGCTCAATCATGAAGCCTGCGACATTTTTATCTTCGAGTGCTACAGCCAATGCGTCTAGATTGTTATAGTCAATTAACACATAACCAGGCATATAGGGTCCAAAATCTTGTTTGGCATTCTCATCTGTCGAGGATGAAACAGCAGCGAGTGTACGCCCCCAAAAATTATTACGCGCAAAGATTATCTTGGCTTCGTTGGTTGGTACGCCTTTTACTTGATATGCCCACTTACGGCAAAGTTTTATAGCTGTTTCGCCCCCTTCTACGCCTGTATTCATAGGCAATACGCGGTCATAACCAAAAAAACGGGTTATAAATTCAGCGTATTCACCCAAGCGGTCATTGTAAAAAGCGCGAGAGGTAAGCGTTAGTTTTTGCGCTTGTTCGATAAGTGCATTGATTATTTTGGGGTGGCAATGACCTTGATTTACAGCACTATAGGCAGAAAGAAAATCGTAGTACTGTTTGCCATCTACATCCCACACACACGCGCCTTCGCCTCGCGCAAGCACTACAGGCAAGGGGTGATAATTGTGTGCATTGTATTTCTCTTCTAATGTGATGGCTTCTTGTGCGGAGGTAAGGACTTGTATCATGGCGAAAAGTATTAAAAATAGAGAGGATTTAAATAAAAATAGCATCTTGTTTTGCCTATGCTTATTTTGTGCAAAGGTAGCTAATAAATATGACTATTTTCTTTGCATGAATCTAAATAAAAACTTGCCTGCCTTTTCCCCACCAAAAAACTTGTTTTTTACACAATTTGTGCGTTTTGGTTATACTTGCAAAAACTTGTAAAAATGAAAGGTGTTTTTGCACGAAATTAAAGAAAAAAACACTATTTTTGCAACTTCTAAATACAAAATTCTATGTTTCAATCTCTTCAAGAACGCCTCAATCAAGCCCTAAAGAGCTTAAAAGGTAAAGGACGTATAACCGAACTCAATGTAGCCGCTACCGTAAAAGAAATCCGCAAGGCACTCGTAGAGGCTGACGTAAACTATAAAGTAGCCAAAGAGGTAACAGACCGCATCAAAGATGAAGCCATAGGGCGGAAGGTATTGATAGATGTGAATCCAGGTCAATTGCTTGTAAAAATAATGGAAGATGAACTCACTGCGCTTATGGGAGGAGAAGCAGTGAGCATTAACATCAAAGGCGAAAAAGGCGAACCTGCTGTTATTCTTATGGCGGGATTGCAAGGCTCAGGTAAAACTACCTTTTGCGGAAAGCTCGCACATTATCTCAAAAAACAAAACCGCAATGTTCTGCTTGTAGCCTGTGATATTTATCGACCTGCAGCTATTACCCAACTCCAAGTATTGGGCGAAAGTGTAGGAGTGGAAGTATATGCTGAGCCTGACAATAAAGACGCAGTGCAAATTGCGCAAAATGGCGTGAAGTATGCCAAAGCCAATCATAAGCAAATCGTTATCGTGGATACAGCAGGTCGCCTCGCGATTGACGAGGAGATGATGAACGAAATAACCAAGGTTAAACAAGCATTAAACCCCTCTGAAACACTTTTTGTAGTGGATTCTATGACAGGGCAAGATGCCGTAAACACTGCCAAAGCGTTCAACGATCGCCTGAATTTTGATGGTGTAGTGCTGACTAAACTCGATGGTGATACGCGTGGTGGTGCTGCGCTTTCTATTAAAGCGGTAGTAGATAAACCTATCAAATTTGTAGGTATGGGCGAAAAACCCGATGCCCTTGATGTGTTTCACCCAGACCGCATGGCGCGCCGTATCTTGGATATGGGTGACGTTGTGTCCTTAGTAGAAAAAATGCAGTCCGTATTTGACGAGGCGGAGGAAAAACGGTTGATGGCAAAAATTCGAAAAAATCAATTAGACCTTGATGACTTCCTAAGCCAAATTCGCCAAATCAAAAAAATGGGCAACGTCAAAGATATGGTTGCCATGATACCTGGCATGAGCCAAATGATGAAGGGCAAAGAAATTGATGAAAATGCCTACATACCTACAGAGGCTATGCTTCTTTCTATGACACCCAAAGAACGCCAACAACCCCAAATATTAGACGCAAGCCGCAAAAAGCGTATCGCTGCAGGCAGTGGCACAACAGTAGAAAAAGTAAATGGACTTTTAAAGAAGTTCGACGAAATGAAAAAACTCATGAAGAAAATGAACCAAGCGCAACAATCAGGCAAGTTACGCTAAAACACCTTCCAAAAACCAAACAGCTGTCAATGTCGAAGACTTGACAGCTGTTTTTTATAAGTAACCGTTGTTAAATAGGGTGGCTATTTGAAGAGGTAATATTGTTTGAACACTATTGAGAACGTTCAAAAACAAGTTGTCTTGCTTTGAATGTTGCAAATTGCTTGTTTTGTTCAATTCTCCTTTCTAATTTACAAAAGTGTAAAAAAGTCATTTTACTTTTTCCAAATATCGATTTAAAAGTTCTACGATTTCAGGACTGTCCCAATCTGCCATACCTACATGGCTATAGACTACCTCGCCATTTACGATTAAAAAAGTAGCGGGAATAGCCTTTGACACAAGTGGCATAGGTATTTTATCGCCATTATAAGTATAAAAAGGCAAGTCCCATTTTTTGATTATAGGAAATTTTTTAACCTTTTGAGCCACTTCATCTGTGGCTATGATAAAACGGACAGGTTTGCCCACAAATCTGTTTTTCAATTTTTCTATGCTGGGCATTTCCGCCAAACAAGAGCCACACCAAGTAGCCCAAAAATTGACAAATAACACCTTTTCCTTCATATTTCCTACAGTTATAGGCTGCGTTGTTTGTAGGTCTAAGAACGCAAAGTTTTCCTGCCAAGCTTCAGCCTTATCTATGTACTCCACAAAATCGTATGGAGTCGCTTCGTACAGAGGTTCATACTGAGCTATTAACCAAAGCGCAAATAATCCCATACCTACTCCAAACCCCAATACCACAAAAAATATGCGCAATAGACTTTTTTTAATTATTTTAATAAGTGTCATTTCTTGTTGTATAATTGTTGAAAAAAGTCCTTTATATCTTGGTGATTCCAATATACCGCATCAACAAGTGCAAAACGTTCTTTATTTTGATACAAAATACATTTCAGCGAGCTAAATTTTAAGTCCGTTGTGAGATAGCAATTTTTCAAGTCTACTTTGGTTTTCTGTACCCACTGACGGAATTCTTTTTCTTCGGTTTGATAG
>JAYTNK010000029.1:0-2850 GCA_043748375.1 Cytophagales bacterium | reverse complement strand
TGTTTTCGCTGTTATCCAAATAGAATATCTCGTCTATGTGATCGTGCGGCCAGGGCTTGTCTTTCAGGTCTTTTACAGTAATGAAATAAACGGTACAACCTGCTTCTTTGGCAGCGATTAAGAAATTTACACCTTTAAAATAAGTGGAAATACAGAGTAGGGAAAGTGGTTTTTCAGCCATATTCAGGGATTTTATTAGGGGAAAATTAGAATTTGCCCTAAATTTAGATTGCTTTTTTGAAAAAAACAAAATTTTATAGTAATTCCCGTTTATTTTATAAGATTTTTTTTGTTTGTTTTCTTTTTGAGTAGCCAATGTTACACACATTAGGAACGGTTATTAAATACAGAGACAATTTGAACAGACAGTATTGTTTTCCTTCTGTATTTTTTTAAGTGAAAAGAGAAGTTTATCATTTTGAGCGAAGCTCAACATCTCGTTTTTCGTTCACAAATGGTCATTCAACAACGAGATGCTTCACTACGTTCAGCATGACAAATGCGCCATCACTAAAAATAATACATAAGGTTATTTTTGAACATTACAGACTATCTTTAATAGCGTACCCTTTTCAGAATGTTGCCCTGAAAAGAGTGCGCTCCAAAATATCATCTTATTTAATGCTTATTTCTTAGAAACAAAACGTACATTTTTTATGCGTGGCTTATTCGTTTACCATTACTGGTAGGCGTGAAAACTGAAATGCTTTGTCTAAACCTTTTTGGGTGTTGAGCCAAGTTTGGAAGGCTTTGAGCTCAGTAGTCATAATACCTTGCTCATCGGGCTGTAAAAGTGGTTTAGTGAAAGGCTTGGTAGAAAAAATCACGTACACCAAATTTGCTAGGGGGGTGCCGTCTGCGTGTAATTCTAAGCCGTATTCATCAACGATGGGGAAGTTTGCGAAATACTGGGTGTGTTTAGGCGAGAATAATTGGTATGGTTTGTCAGCATCTACGGGTACATGGCTTTCGAACTCGCCTGCCATTTGGCGGTAGGGCAGGAGGCGATAAATTTTACCATCTTCTTGCAAATACACGCTCAAATAACCTTTTATGGGCGTTTTGAAATATAAGAACATACTTTCGCCATGTTTAAATTCGGAAGTTGGGCAGTTAGCAGGCTCATCGCATTTGTAGGTAAAGCTGTTAAATTGCGCAGGGGCTTCAGTAATAGCTCTTGCCTTACCGCTTACTTCGCAGAGCAACCAAATTTGTTGATCGTCTTTTACATCTCTGATAACGAATTGTGTTTTGGGGTAGCCTTTGTCGTCTTCTATCCATTCGCCTTTAACAAGCGTATTGGAAACTTCAGTTAGTTTGGCACTTGTCAAAACCACGTTGCCTGATTGGGTTTTAGTTTGTGTGTTAATGCCTTGTACTATGGCGTAGCCAAATTGCTCTCCTAACGCCTGCATACGTGCTGCTTCGATGGCTTTTTGTTTAATGGCATCTTTGCTATATGTACCCTCCATAAGCACTTCTATTTTAGCACTTACACGAGTTGTTTTGTTTTTGGTTTTTTGCGCCCATGTAGGCAGGCAAGCTAAACTATTCAAAATCAATAAAATAAGTAGAGGTTTCATAAGGGTTTAAGATTAAGATAAGGAAAACCCACAAGTTTTTAAAAATCTTGTGGGTTTTTGAGTGGTTAGGATAAAATGAAAACAAGCAACTTGAGCTTTTGGATTTGCCAAAATAATCGCACTACTTTCTTACTTATCTTCGTCCTTCTCTTTTTTAGTTTTGTCTTTTTTAGGTTTACCAATGCCTAAAATATCGTCAAGTTGCTCACCAAGTTCGTTCGATTCTTTTTCAAGTTCTTTGCGAATAACTTTTTGCACTATGCGGAGGGCTTCATCTTGGTTGTAGAATATTTTAGCTTCTACCATGATGTTTTTGCGCTTGTTAGCTTTGTCTTCTACATCCTTATAGACTTTGTACGCCGTTTTTACGCCTGTAAGTTCCGCTTGTATAAGTGTCTTACTGTTCGAGATAGTTTTGTCAAGCGTATTGGCGGTTGCTTGGTCGATTTGGTCGGTAGCACGTTTAGTTTGAATAAGTTCTGAAACTTTCGCGCCCAACGCAGCGGCGAGTTCGTTGCGAGCAGCAGTCATAGCCGCTTGGTCAGCAGCGGCTTTAGTGCCGCTTGTAGCAGAACCTGTAGCCATGATGTATTTGTTTTCTGCGTTTTCGGTTTGCTCAAGCTCATACGCCCAAGCCTGCTCAAAGGTTTTTTCCATAGGAATAGACCCAGGTGGCACATACCAGCCTTCTTTTTGGCGTTTTTTAGCTTCTTGGCGAGCTTGTTTGATAGCCTTAAGGTCTTTCTTGCGAATGTCTTTTTGGGCTGAGGCTGATTGTGCAGTAAAAAATAATACAGCAATAACCGTTAGGTATGAAAGGAACTTTTTCATAAATGGTAGGGTAGGGATATTTGTATTGGTTTGTTTTATATAGAAACGCAGGCAAGCTATGATTAGTTTTAGGTAGTTATTTGTTTAACCCATCATTAACAAGCATAGTGCTTTTCCAGCATTTTGAGGGTAAAAAGACTGTCTGATTTGAGCGAGCAAATGTAGCTTATTTTTTTGTATATTTATTTATACCCCCTTCCCATAATTTAAGTTAATAATTTTATTTCTCTACTAAAATACTGATAATCAATAAATTAAATCTAATTTTTCAAGAAATCTCTGTGCAACAAAGTGCCAGATTTCATCCCACATAATATCGCCATTTTTTTCTTCTGTGTTTTTTTAAGTGAAAAGAGAAGTTTGTCATTTTGAGCGAAGCTCAACATCTCGTTTTTCGTTCACAAATCGTCATTCAACAACGAGATGCTTCACTACG
>JAYTNK010000028.1:0-29759 GCA_043748375.1 Cytophagales bacterium | reverse complement strand
TCTTTTGGGTTGTAATTTCGTTAGATTTTTCGTTGTAGCGACCTGCTACGACTGCAAAATCTGCCTCATTTCACGCCAAAATACGCATTTTTTACCGCCAAAAAATTCAACTAAACAACCCCAAAAATAATACAGCATAGAAAATCACTAAATTTGCAACAGAACGTTTACAAAAACTAAAAATTTATTCGTGGATAACTAAATAATGCGCCTCGTCGAGTGTAGGAGGTTCAAGCCTTGTAAAATAACGCCAAATTACATCCTCTTTTATTTGTATTTCGCGTTGTTTATTTTGTGAAATTGCTTTTTCAAAAGAACAATGCAGATAAATAATATGAATACGCGCTTTGTAGGTAGTAAACAACTGAATAAGCCCCTGCCTCATTTGGCGTGTTATATTGGTTGCGTTCCAAACAAAAGACCTCTTTTTTCGCAAATATTGTTTTGCCTCTTCTTGTGCTTGTTGTATCACACGCCCTTGATTGTCGGCGAACGAAACGCCCATACGCTGGCGGATAGCGTCAAGCGAAACCACAGGCAAGTCGGCTGCATGTTGGCTTATCCAAGTATCCTTGCCTGCCCCTGGTATGCCACAAAGCAGATATACATCGCCATAACAATCATCAAAAATCTCACTATCGGGGTAAACGGGTTCGTCTTTGTGAAAGTACAAAAATCGCGTGTGCGGAGAAGCAAAATCGCGTGGTTTTGCCCAACATTGTAATTCTTGGCAATACTCTTCAAATAACATTATTTTGGTTAATAAATCGGCTTGGTCTTCGCAAATCCGACCTCTCGCATCGGCTTCGGCTACAGATGCAAGTAGTTGCGTATTCAAGCGCAAGCTTGCCTGCACGACAGCTTTTTCAGGATTAGGCTTCTCTAAAAACCACAAAGGCAGTCCGTGATACCTGACCAACTGACAAATTTGTTCATGTTCAGCATATAACATATCCAAGGAGGTAAGAATTTCGCGCGCCATTTTTTCGCCTAATTTTGCATGACCTGCGGAACTAATGCGTCCATTTGGCTCTACAACGGTACAAGCTGGCTTGCCTATGTCGTGCAGTAGGCAAGCTGCATAAAGCATTTTTTGGGCTTCAGGTGTGTGTGCATGGTAGGCAGGCAAGGCGCGCAACGCCTCTACAACCATCTGCGTATGTATCCAAACATCGCCTTCAGCATGGTAGATAGCGTCTTGGGGACAGCCTTTCAGAAGGCGTATCCAGTCATACATTTTGTCAAGATTATTCCAATCATAAACGGAGGGCTGCAATAAAAGCATAAGAGATAGGTAAGAAACTTGATTCTGTGAAAGTTATTACGGAAACAATCAGTATAGGGTTGTGGTTTTCGAAAAAGAAGTAGAGGAGGGGTTGTTTTGATAATGTTATGCCTTCTTTTTTTGATACCCATAATTCGATACTGATTGCCTCCGTAATATGTTCTAAGAACCCGAAAATATAACTTAATACCCATTCCCAAGTTCGAAAAATTTCTTGTTTGTTTGGCAGACATATTGTCAATATACAAATAAATTAACTTTTGCTATTTATAAAGTCTTTTTTTCAAGACGCAAGAGCGTTTATAAGGAAAGAGTTGTGTTTCAAAAAAAAACACTACTTTTGTGAATTGTTTATCCTTTCCCCTAAAATAATATGATTGATGTTAGCTCTGAAATAGGAACGTTAAAACGCATGATGATTCACAGCCCCGACAGCGGATTGGGTAAAGTTGTGCCATCTAAAGCTCAGGATTGGCTTTTTGAGGATATTATTCATTTGGAGTCTATGCGCCGCGATGAATACGACCACTATGTAAAGCTCTTGCTGTATTTTCTTGACCCTGAAAAAGTAAAAGGTAAAATAAGTGCGATAGATCACCCCGACCAGAAGCGGGCTTTTTACAAACCAGATGACGCGCTTTATTTTAACTCTGATAAAGTAATTGACCCGCAATTCCTCTTGGCACAAATATTAGATAACGAAAGCATTCGTATTAAGTTGGTAGCTTCAGTATGTGCTGTTGAGCGATGCTCTTACCGCACACAGCAAAACTTGATGGAAATGAGTTCGCATGAATTGGCTAAGACGCTCATTTCGGGAACCTTGCCTACAGGCGTAATGCTTTTTCCGCCTATTCCCAATTTTATTTTTACGCGTGATATAGGCATTGTTATCAACCAACATTTATTGTTGAATCGCCCCGCCAAATTGGTGCGTATCCGTGAATCATTGATTATGAAATATATTTTTCACAATCACCCTTATTTTGGCGAGTGTAAAGACAAAATTATAGAGGTAAGTGAAGAAGACCATCAATTCTTTTTGAGCGATGAAGATCGCATTTTGAATGAGGTTACGGTCGAAGGCGGCGATGTGATGACCGTCAGCCCTGAGCAAATTCTTATTGGCTGTAGTGAGCGGACATCGCTTACAGCTATCAACCAAATCATCAGTTATTTGTTTGAGAAAAACATTATGAAACGCGTGTCGGTAGTCAAAATACCCTCTAAGCGCGATTTTATGCACATTGACACCGTATTTACACAAGTAAAGAGAGATGTTTGGGTATTGTTTGGCGCACTTTCACGCGAAAACAAAGAGTTTAGTACCAAAGATTTTACACGTCATTTCATTGATAAATCCCTTGCCTACCGCCCACATATCCTTCAATTCGAGAAGGGAAAAGAAGTACCCAAAAAATTTGAGTTCTTAGAAGATTTGTTAGACGATATCACACGTCATGACTTGGGCTGTAGTACAGGCGCAAGATTTATTTATTCAGGCAACAATGAATTTCCATTTGAACAACGTGAGCAGTGGACAGACTCTTGTAATGTTTTGGCTCTCAAAGAGGGTGTCGTGGTTGGTTATGACCGCAACACCAAAACAGCTGAAGCCTTCAAAGCACAAGGATTTGAGATTATCAAAGTGAAAGATTTGTTAAGTAAATTTGAAGCAAACGAACTCTCGCCTGCTGACGTAAACAATATGCTTATAACGCTCCCCTCTGCCGAACTTTCACGTGCGCGTGGTGGCTCTCACTGCATGAGTATGCCTTTGTGGAGGGAGCATTTGTAGATTTGATAGCAATTTATAAAAAATGCCGTTATTAAAATACAAAGAGGCTGTCCGAAAAGGGTAGCCTCTTTTTTTATTACCAAATTTTATACTGTTTTGCCTTGTCATATTGAGCAAAGCGAAATATCTAGTTGTGAAATAGCGATTGATGAGCGAAAAACAAGATTCCTCACTGTGTTCGGAATGACAAATCTATATTTTCTATAGGTGTTTTTTTAGGAAGGCGACTTTTCGGACAGCCTCTGATTGATTAAAAAATGAAACTATAGTTGTATGTGTGGTATGTACTTTTTAAAAAGTTACTAAAAGAAAAAAGATGCAGTTACACTATCTTTATCCTCAAATACTAATCCGTCTAAATTACCTAATAAAATACTTGCCAAAACATTGCAATTTTTTGAAACCAATTCATCAGCTACTTCTTTATATTTCTCTCCCATTTTTTTACATGACGCTTCTAAAGTATCATTGGTAGAAAGAAAATGAATAATGCCTGCATTCTCACAATCTGTAAAAAAAATATCATATTGCGCATCATTAGGCAATATTACTTCTATGGCATATCCTACATATCCTTTGCAATTATGGTGCGCAAGATAGTTTCTCAACTCAAGTGCTGTAAAACAGGCATTGGTATAAAAAAGGCTCTCCCCAAAGAAATAGGCATTTTTTGTATTTACATAACCATTTGTTTCATGGGTAGAGATGAGTTTGTCTTCCTTTCCATGTGAATAGGCTATGAATATAAACGGTTTTTGTTCGAATGTACCAATAGTATGTTCGACACGTTCAGAAGTACAATTTCCGCCTTGCAAAATATGTGCAGTATGTACATTAGGAGACAAGGCTTTGGCTAAATGTTGATAGCAAAGTAGTGCATTTTCGCCAATTTCTTGATCTAAGTCGTCATAAACGATTAAAATATTTATCATGTTAGTCTTCAAGTTGTTGTTTATCACGTGCCAATAAGTCTATAGCCAAATTGAGGATACCTTTTACCATTTTACTTCCAAATTCTTCTCCTTTTCTAACAGATTTTAAAATGTCCAATAGCGTATAAGATTGCCCATTTCTTGTTTTGAGATAGGGTTTATTTTGTTCTTCTGGACTATAGCGAAGTATCCATTCTTGTAAAGCACTATCTACACGAGTTGTCATATTATTTTCAGCATCTTTGATAATTTTCATTATCTGTTTATAGGGTGCATCACGTTGAATAAAATGCCCTACACGATTGTTGATAAAATCTATCAGGTCACTTTTATCTACCTTGTCGGGATTACCTGTCATAATAATAAAACAAACTAAAGATGTTTCTTCAGTTATCTCCCTGAGTACTTTTGTACCTTCTAACTTTCCATAGAACATCATATCAAGTAGTACAATCATTTTTTTATCCAAATTATCTTTTATGAAGGTAATACCTGTTTCTGTGGTAGAAAAAATAAGTACTTGCTCCTCACCATATTCGTTTTTTAGAATATCTACTAATGGATATGCTTCTGTTATCATATCATCAAGCAAAATAATATAGGGTTTCACATTTAAATTCATATACTTGGGTTTTTAAGTGGAATAGATAATTTTAAAGTTGTACCTATGGGGGCAAAAATACTATCAATTAGCACTATAGTGCCTCCCAATGCCCCCATACGTGTTTTGGCAATGAATAAGCCTAATCCTGTACCTCCTTGTTCTGCTGTAGAAGTTTTGAATATTTCAAAAATATCATTTTTTATTTTATCATCTATACCTGTTCCATTGTCTGAAAATAATATATGGATATAGTCTTGCTCTATATAACTTTCACATTTAATTATTTTATGTTGGGTTTCTTTTAAGGCTTTAATAGCATTTGAAATTAAATTACTTAATACATCTTCTATAAATTTGCGATTACCTACAAACTCTATATTTTGCATAATAGCAATGTCTATGTTAATATCTTCTTGCTGAAAAACTATACTGTATGCGCCTTTCATTAAATCTTCTAAAAGTTCTTTAATGGAAAATGTTGATTCTTCAATAACTGTTTGAGAGTAACTTAGCATAAAATCAATCAATGTACTTGCCTTTTCAGTCTGCCCAAACATCATAGAGGCGTATTTTTTAAATAACACTTGATACTTCTCATTTGGATATTCATGTAAAAAAAACTCTGATGCGTGTTTGACAGGTGTAAGAATAAAACGAATTCCATGTGCTAAACCACTCGCAAAATCTTGTAAAGACATTAAACTTAGGTATAGATTTTCTTTACGCAAAAATTCCTTTTCTACTTCTTTTTGCTGTTTTACACCTGACGCAACTAATAAGGTAGTTTGTTCAGATTTTTCTACCACATTGGTAAGTATATCTTTCAATTTAGGGTTATCTTTTACTATTCTTTTTAATTCTTTTTCAACCTCTTTGATGTTGGAAGATGCTTTTTTTAGATTATTTTGAACAATTTGTTTTTTTTCATCTCGCCTTACAAGTTTGTACTTCGCCAATTCATCTAATTGGTTTATTATAAAGTCTTTCAAGGTGCGATAGGCTTCATTGTCTATAAAATCTTGGCGGTTGGTAGCATCAATAATATCAGGATTTTCGTTTTTTGTAATTTCAACAATCCCAATTACTTCACGTGTACTCAATTTATCAAAAGCCTCTTGATGCCTTCGTTTGTCTATGCCTAAAATGTCCCTCCGATTGTCGAGTGTACGTTCATATTCAGCAAACGGCGTACAAATAACGCCATCTCTGTATATCTTTACGCCTTCTATAAAGTTTTGTGTGTGTTTATATTTTGCTTTAAATTTTGTTTGTGCTTCTGCATTGAAATAATAAAATTCGAGATTGATTAAACCAAAAATTTTAGGCTCAATATAAACGGTTTCAAAGTTTTGCAATGTATTATTAAAAGATAACACACCTTGCCTACCATTTTCATAATCTGATGCTATTTTTACATGAACTGTAGCCAATTCTTCTATAGGTTCAGCGATAATTTTCTTTCTTTCATGTTCAAAAGCGGTCAAATACATGAGAAAAGGTGGATTCAAAGCATTGGTAGGTGAGATAATGCGTGTTAATTGATTTTCTAAACGGAGTATCATTTCTTTATCCCAAGCCTCATGCAAAGCCGTAATACAAAGTTCTGTGCCATGTCCTTCCGAAAAAGTGCCATCATCTGCTATAAACCTATACTCGTTTTCTAAGTCTGTGAATAAACTGCTTTGTATTTCGGTACTTGTTTGCTTTTCGTATTCTTCCCAATTGATAGTAACTTCCAATATTTGGCTATCATTTTTTTGTTTCGTTCTGATAATCAGATGTTTGCCTAATTTATCTGTGGCAAATCTACCCACTCCTTTCTCGCCTATGTACCTTCTTTTGAAGGGGGCTGGGGAAAACTCATTTTTTCGTTTATTTGATGTGCCAACTACCAACCATTTGTCTTTAATATCTATCAAACTCATACCTTGTCCATTATCTCGAACAATTATTTTACTTTTGGTATTTCTTATTTGTACTTCATAAAAATCTATATCCACAACAATAGCGTTTGCGTCATAACAATTTTTTACCAGTTCATACATGGCTGTTATTCGGTCTGTGATAAGCCCACGCCCTAATAACTTAAAGGTACTTGAGTCGAATTTCCATTTTAATTTTTCGTTCATAATTCATTCATTTACAGTTGTTCAAGATGTTGTTTGATACTTTTAGCTATAGCCTCGCCTAATTTTGGAGGAACGGCATTACCGATATGGCGAGCTACATTTGCTATATTGTAATTTTTTTCATTTCCGATAAATTGATAGGTTATAGGAAAACTTTGAAGCAATGCTGCCTCTCGTAGAGAAATTGCGCGGTTTTGTTCTGGATGTCCAAAGCGTCCGTTACTCAACCCTATACAATGGGTAGTAATAGTAGGGGCTACATCTTTCCAACTCATGCGGGCATAAACACTTGTAAATTTTTTGCCACTGCTTTTTTGGTGACAAGGTGCTATTAGCTTTTCATCTTCTCCCTTGAAACTTGTCCAGCTTTCACCTTCTTTTAGTTTTTCAATACGCTTTAAATTCATAGGGCTGAGTTTTCGAGAACGATGTAAAAAGTCGTTAGCGTCCATCTCACCATCTTTTATTGGGTTCAATTTTCCAATGGTTTCTTCAACAGTAATATATTTTGTATGAGTTGGAGAGATTAGTTCAATCTCTCCAAGTTTAGAAGCTAATAAAACTAATCTTTGCCTTTTTTGAGGAATACCATAATCAGGGCAATAAACAGGTTTGTCATATTTGGATAAATGATAACCTTGTTCTTTTAGAAAAAAGATAAAATCCTTGAATACTTGATGCTTTATGATTTGAGGCACATTTTCCATAGAAATAATATCAGGCTGTAATTCTTCTACTAATCTTCGGAATTCGTAGAGTAGTTTCCATCTTTCATCTTCAGTAGATATATCAACTTTATCTTTTATCTTATAACTATGGCTCGAAAAAGGTTGGCAAGGCGCACAACCTACTAAAATAAGTTTTTTTCCATTATTATAAAATGATTTTACATCATTTGCTGTAACTTCAGAAATACTTTTGTTGATAAATGCTGCACCTATATTGGCTTCAAAGGCAAACGCACAGGTTTTATCTATATCAATGCCCAATACAACATCGATGCCACCTTGCTTTAACCCATAACTTAATCCGCCAACCCCACAAAATAAATCAACTGCTTGAAAATCATTTAATTTGTTCATGATTACAAAATTACATTTTTTTTAGATATATATACTAAAATCTACTGTTAATTTCACAAAATTAAAAAAAAACACCTTACAAGTGCTTATATTCAAATTTATAACCTATAAAAATTTTTACAAAGTAATCATAGCATATCAAGATTTGTAACAAAATAGAGGCTGTTCGAAAAGTCCTTACTTAAAAAAACACCCAAATAAAATACGGTTTTACCATTCCTCACCGCGTTCTGAATTTCATTTTTCGCTCACATATCACTATTCAAAATCGAGATGCTTCACTTCGTTCAGCATGACGATTCGATAAACCATATAAAACTTGGTAACAAAAAAAGAGGCTGCCCTTTTCGGACAGCCTTTTTTTGTGAATGGCTTTTTTGTTTCAAGCTAATTAAGCTGTTTGTTTGCCTTTCAAACCGCGAGGGATTTCGATACTTAGTACGGCATTGTTTAGCGCGTCTAAGATTTCGTAACCTTCTGCTTTGATGTCTTTTACTTTAATAGACTTTCCAAGCTCAAGACCTGTAATATCTACCGTAATATGGTCAGGTAGGTTGGCAGGCAAGGCGAGAACTTGTAATTTCTTTGCTTTCATTACCAATTTACCACCTAATTGCACGCCAGGCGAAGTGCCTATAACACGTGTAGGGACAGCCATTTTAACCAATTTATCGCTATGTATCAATAAAAAATCGGCATGTAGTATCATTTCGTTCACTGGGTGAAACTGAATGTCTTGCAACATACAAGTATAAAGGTCGCCCTCTACGTTAAGGTCTACAAGGTGCGCCTCTGGTGTATAAACCAATTCGCGGAAAAGTATCATAGGCACATGAAAGTGAATTTGCGTTTCACCACCATAGAGTACGCAAGGAACACTTGCTTCTAAGCGCAAACGCTTAGACTCTTTTTTGCCGAGAATTGCTCTTTGAAACCCTATAATCTCGAGTGATTTCATAAAAAAGTTTGTTTTAAGAATGAGGGTGCAAAGGTGCGCTTTTTTGTTTACAATTCCAAATGCTATTTGTAAAAAAGCAAGTTTTCTTTTCGAGTAGTAAATTAACTGCTTTTTGCTTTATGAGAAACATAGACTTATTGGTAAAGTGCTTTCTCACACGCTCAAAAAGAAAGGCAATTCAGCCTAAAATAAGACCGAAATGCCCGAAACAAAAATGACACCAAAATTATAAATAGCACTTTCAATATCTATATTCAAGAACAATGCCAAAGGTAGTGTGCCTTTAACTTTTAGTTTTATTTTATTTTATTTTTGCTTTTCTAATTTTTTTACTGTTATTTTGTGAAGTAAAGCATAAAAATAGAAACTTGCCTCCCAACTATGCGAAATATGCATATATCTGAAAAGTTGTTTTTCCTAAAGCGTGTGAGTATTTTCACGCATACAGAAGACAACATCATGATTAAAATAGCTGAATCTGTTACTATTCGCGAAGCAGAACCAGCCGAAGTTATCTTCCACAAG
Organism: Cytophagales bacterium; assembly: GCA_043748375.1. Taxonomy (GTDB): domain Bacteria; phylum Bacteroidota; class Bacteroidia; order Cytophagales; family Microscillaceae; genus RDXI01. Next base: position 20,446 of record JAYTNK010000028.1, on the reverse strand, counting down.
GGGGATAAGGGCGATGCTATGTATGTTATTATCAGCGGAGAGGTTCGTGTGCATGATGGCGAATATACATTTGCTCTGCTTGAAAAAGAAGAGGTTTTTGGAGAATATGCCCTGTTGGATACAATAGAGCGGTCTGCAAGTGTTACGGCGGTTACTGATACTCAACTTTTGGTGTTAGACAGAGCTACTTTTTACGAAGTCATGCTGAATGATGCCGAGATTTTGCAAGGCATTTTGCGGGTTTTGGTCGATAGAGCAAGACTCAATAATAAACTACAAGAAGAACTCAATAGAGAAAAAAGAAAAATAGAAGAACAAAATCAAGAAATTCTTGCGGCTAATGAGGAAATTATTCAACAACAAGCGCAAATAGAACAATCAAACCTGCTCCTTGATGAGAAGAACCAACTTATTACAAGTAGCATTACATACGCAAGGCATATTCAAAATGCACTCTTGCCTGAGTTACAGGAGTTAAAAATATTATTGCCTGAATCATTTGTATTGTATATACCCAAAGATATTGTTTCTGGTGATTTTTATTGGTTTTCTACTTTAGGAGTCCGAGACGATTGTACGCGTTTTGTGGTAGCTTCTATGGATTGCACAGGGCATGGCGTGCCTGGTGCTTTTATGTCTTCGTTGGGTATTACTTATTTTCAACAAATTGTTGATTTTCAGGGTATTATAGACGTAGGCGAGGTGCTTACTACACTCAATAAAAACATCAATCGCGCCCTAAAACAAGGTGTAAGTATCAGTCGTGATGGTATGGACGGTGCCATCTGTTATATTGATACAGAAAAACAAATATTAGAAGTTTCTTCCGCACGTAGCTTTTTATTTTGGATAGAAGATGTGCCAGAAGGAGCTACACCCGCTTTAGGTATCATAGAAGGTAATAATTTCCCTGTGGGTGGCGTGGCTGACTTTAACAAAGTATTTACCAAACATACCATATCCTACAAAAAAGGTACGACCTTTTATATGTTTACTGATGGTTATCGCGATCAATTCGGCTACCGAAATGATAAAAAATTTATGATGAAAGCCTTCAAGGAGTTATTGCTCAAAAACTATACACTCCCTATGGCAAAGCAATACCAAATATTGAAAGAAACGCATGAGGACTGGAAAGGACGTATCATGCAAACCGATGATGTTTTGGTGATGGGCTTCAGATTATAAGGGTGTATGGGCTTGATATTGACTTACAAAATTGATTTTTTTGCGCTCTTCATATTCCTTGGTGTAGCACAAGGTGTTTTTTTTGGAAGCGTTTTTTTGTTTCAAAAATCAACAGATTCCCTATCCAACAGGCTATTAGCTTTTTTGCTACTTACTTTTTCGGCAGTGATTGGCGAAGTATTTTTATGCTATACAAACCTCATGTTTGAGGTTTTATGGTTAGTCGATTTTTCCGAACCTGCCAATTTTCTATTCGCACCTTTGTGTTATTTATATTTGCAGAGTAAACTTTCGAATGTACCTTTTAAATCAAAGCAATATCTACATTTCTTGCCTTTTGGCTTGTATAGCGTGTATATGGGCATCATTCACTTTCCACAAAGCCTTGCCTATAAATATAACTGCTACATAGATGTGTATCACCCCGCTTTGCCAAAACTTGAAACTTTTGTTTATTGGGAATATAAAGAAGTTTTTTTTGTACGCAGTTTGGTAAATGAATGGATGGCATTACAGTTATTTATCTATCTTTTTTTATCTTTTCGCTCATTGCTTAAGTGTTTTCAGGCGCAAAAACTGTCATTTTTCTCTAATCAAATCGAATATTTAGCTTCGTCAAGGCATTTATTTTTGCAATATGTATCTATTTTAGTCTTGTTCGTAGCAGTAAAAATAGGTTTTGACCGCGATTTGGGCGACCATATTTTGGCGGCGCATATAGCCTTGGTTATTTATATCATTAGTTTTCAGGTAATTAGAAAATCCTTGTTTTTGCACATTCCTTCAGAATTGACTGGTGAGAAAACGGCTAAAAAATATGAAAAATCATCTTTGACACCAGAAACACAAGCGAATACACTTCATAAATTACAGGTTTTGATGGATGAGCAGAAGCCTTTTTTGCAGGCAAGTTTTTCCTTGCCTACTCGGTAATATATAAGGGCAACAAAATAAAAAGAAGCTGTTTTCGTTTTGCGTGTATGCAAATTTTATTGAAACACCATATAGTTTTCTTCTTCTTATTTACCACCTTGCCTGCCTATGCACAAGAGGAGGTTTGGAAAACGCTCATGAGCGTAAAGTCTGAGCAACGGCGCGATGCACACGTACCCAAATTTGAGGCGGCACAACGCGCCTTAGATGGCAAGCAAATCACGCTCACAGGCTATATGTATGCGTATGAAGAGGCTCCCATTCATAAATTCTTTATGCTTTCCTTTTACCCCGTGAGTATGTGCTACTTTTGCGGCGGGGCGGGGCCTGAATCGGTAATAGAGGTTATAATGAAAAAACCTTTGAGAGCTACCAGCAAGCAAATTACCCTAAAAGGCACTCTGAAACTGAACGATACAGACAAAGAACGCTTGTTTTATATCCTCCTCGCCACAGAAGAGGAGTAAGAGTATGTTGGTTTTTTTAATTATAAACTATTGATAATCAGTTTATTATAGAAAAACACTGTTTTTTGTGCCTTTTAGATTTGCATGGTTGAGATAACAAAATAAAAATGCTCTAATGGTTCGATTCTTTGTGATGCTCTTAAATTTAAACACTTGATTACCAAACACTTAAAAATTATAGCCTATTAGACTTCTTGCGAAAGTCTTTTTTAAAGCCCCACACCCTGCCCTCTCTCCATTTTGAGAGAGGGAAAAGGCACTTTCGCAAGAAGTCTATTCTTGTAATTAAACAAGGTTTTCCAGCATGCGCTAAGTTTTTTTAAATTGTCTTGTAATCTTTGCAAAAAAACACCAAATAACTTATATTTTGTAAAAAAAATCTAAAAAACAGCTATCTTAGCCCATCTTTATAAACATACTTATATGCACTTAGACGAACCGCAATCTATTCGCGAAGGCGAACACCTAAATCTTGATGCCCTTGAGGTCTATTTGAGGCATCATTTTGGCAGGCAAGACGCACGCCTTGAGGTAGCACAGTTTCCAAGTGGCTATTCTAATCTTACTTACTTGCTTACTTTTGGTGGGCAGGCATTGGTTTTGCGCAGACCACCCAAAGGGGCAGAAAATATTAGCAAAGGACACGACATGGGGCGCGAGTTTAAAGTCTTAAAGCAAGTTTATTCACACTTTAAGCAATGTCCCGAACCTATTATATATTGCGAAGATGCCAGTATTATAGGTACGCCTTTTTTTATAATGGAGCGTGTGGAAGGTGTGATTATACGAGCTACCGATATACTTACTTGGAAACCTGAAGAAGCGCGTATTTGGCAAGAAAATATGGTGCAAACGTTGCTAAATTTACATAGTATCGACATTAAAGCTACAGGTTTAGAAACATTAGGAAAAGTAGAAAACTATCTCACACGTCAAATTGCAGGTTGGCGCGGTAGGTGGGAAAAAGCCAAAACTTCTGAAATTGCAAGCATGGATTTTGCCAGTATTTGGCTTGAAACAAACTTGCCTACCAGCCCTTCTCCTGCTTTGCTACATAACGATTTTAAATATGACAATGTAGTTTTAAATGCTGCTAATCTTACCGAAATAAAGGCAGTATTGGATTGGGAAATGGCTACTGTAGGTGATCCGCTTACTGATTTAGGCATTATGCTAAGTTATATAACGGAGGCGACAGACGCGCCTAATTTACTTGCTTTCAATCTAAAACCTCTACAAGGCGGACTTACACGTCAAGAAATTGCTGACTATTATGCCTTAAAATCAGGGCAAAATATTGATAATTTAGTGTATTATTATGTTTTTGGTGTGTTTAAACTTGGTGTAATTGTACAACAAATTTATTATCGCTACAAAATGGGCTACACAAAAGACAAACGATTTGCTTCTTTAGGGCATATCGTATATTCGTATGGTGAATTAGCCCAAAAAGCAATTGAAACAGGAAAAATAACAGGTATTTAGCTTTTATTTTTCAAATATAGGTATCATTGATACAAGTAAATGGTTTTTATAAACACACCTTGCCTACCACGTGTAGGCAAGGTGTGTTAAATTTGCTGTATCAATATATTTTTAATTTTTTGTTTAAAACAAAGCTTTAGCAATATTTTGAACTGCTACCGAACGACTCATAGAATAGTAATGCAGGCAAGGTACGCCAAAATCCATCAACTCTTTAGATTGTTGAATTCCCCATTCTATGCCAACTTGGGTTACTGCCTGATTGTCTTTGCATTTGTCTATTTCTTTTACCAATTCATTGGGTAAATCGATGTGAAAAATACTAGGTAATATCGTCATTTGATTCTTAACCGTAATAGGTTTTAAGCCAGGAATAATCGGCACTTGAATACCTATCGCCCTGCATCTACGGACAAACTCAAAGAATTTATTATTATCAAAAAACATTTGGGTAACGATATATTGTGCCCCAAGCTCTACCTTGAGCTTTAAATATTCAAGGTCTTTGTCTAAATTAGGTGCTTCAAAATGCTTTTCTGGATAGCCTGCTACGCCTATACAAAACTCGGTAGGCGAGGTCTTTTGCAAATCCTCGTCCATGTATATGCCTTGATTCATTTTTACCACTTGTTGTAGCAATTCAGAGGCATAATGATGCCCGTTTTCATCAGGCACAAACTTGCCTTCGGTTTTAATAGCATCACCTCGTAGCACTAGTACATTGTCGATGCCTAGAAAGTCAAGGTCTATCAAAGCGTTTTCCGTTTCCTCTTTGCTAAACCCACCACATATCAAGTGTGGCACTGCATCAATGCCATAACGGTTCATGATAGCGGCGCATATACCCACTGTGCCAGGTCGTTTGCGGGTTATTTTTTGCTCAAGCAAACCATTGGGCTGTTGCTTATATACATACTCTTCGCGGTGATAAGTAACATCAATAAAAGCAGGCTTGAACTCCATGAGCGGCTCCACAGCATTAAATAATTGATGAATACTTTGTCCTTTCAAGGGAGGCAAGATTTCAAAAGAAAAGACTGTTTTATTGGCTTTTGCCAAATGTTCTGTTATTTTCATGGGTATTTGTGGAGGCAATCGTAAATTTAATACTGCAAAGGTAGCTTATAACGCTTGAACAGACAAACAGTTTAACATCGTGTTAAGCCCGTTTTAATAAATAGGCAAAATAAATTTTAAAAGATATACTTTATTATTTTACTGTGCGTTTTCTATGGTAACAAGAAAGTAAATTAAAATGTTTGTTAGCCATGAAAAACCAACTTATCATACTCCTATTCGCTACTTTCACGCTTGGAGCCTGTAGCAAACGCGCCCAATGCCCCGCGTATATGGAATTAGCCAAAGGCACTATCAGCGTTCAAGACACTAAAAAACTTTCGCCTGGCGAAATTCAAGAACAAAGCAAAAAACTTTTAGATAATCAATCGTATGTAGGCGTAATCCGAGACCCCAAAACAGGACTCGTGAAAAGCAAAAAACGAGTGAAGGCAGGCAAGAACAATGCGAATAGCCACAAAGGTTTCAAAAATGACCCTCGTTCCTTAAAAGGTATAAACTAAAATAACGCCTCCTAATCATGCCAAACACACCACAAATTTATAGGCTATTGTTGTTTACGCTTTTCCTTTATTTTGGTAGCGTTTGCCTTGCCTCCGCTCAAGGAAAAAAAGAAAAAAAGGAAAGCGGAGAAAGTAAGCGCGCTGTGTATTCAGGAAGCTCGCGCCCAAAAGACAAAAACATACAACGCGGTACAGCTGACGACCGAAAAACGTCGGGTACAGCTATTTATGTGGACAGACGAAAGTTCAATAGCGCACAAAACAAGAAGCTTGCTACCAACGAAGGCTCGGTTTCTATGAAAGACGTACGCAAAAATGACAATAATCGCTACGCACTTCGCACCGCAAACTCGGATTACAAAGGAACAGACAAGTATGTCAATATTCGCAAATCGCGACAAGGCACTGAGGATAAACGTGCGCAATATGATGGCAATGTGTCCATGAAAGATGTACGCAAAAATGATAACAATCGCTACGCACTCCGTACTGCAAGCTCGGATTATAGAGGTACAGATCCCTACGTAAATATTCGCAAATCGCGACAAGGCACTGAAGACAAACGTGCGCAATATGATGGCAATGTGTCCATGAAAGACGTACGCAAAAATGACAATAATCGTTACGCGCTGCGCACCGCAAGTTCAGAGTACACAGGCAACGAACCGTACGTAAACTTAAGGAAAAAGTACAAAAAAGCCAATCAAGAAGTAGGCAACTATGAAGGTGGCGTTTCTATACGTAAATTGAATAACTTTAAAGAACGTATGCGCAATAAAGATGATAAAATAGCTGAACACTCAGGGGAAATATCTATCCGAAAACTCAATAAACACAAACGAAACATGGATAATAAAGACTATGCCATGTCCAATCATTCAGGCGATGTAGTGTATGTAAATATTAAAAGACTGCGTGAAAAGAAAGATAACAAACAAGCAAAATTTGTAGGAAGCACCAAAATACGTCTGATACGCCACCCATATAGCGCTATTAATCACCAAAGATCAAGTATCGCCAATAAATCTGTAAATGCTAAATACAACAGTAAAAAACTATTTGCAAGACGAGTAGGCAAGTCCGAACTCGCCAATTATCAGAAAGAACGTCCTAAAAAAATCCACTACTCTCGTAATGAAACAGAAATGTGGAAAAATGCCACCATAGCTAAACGCGAGGTGGATGGCAAAATAACAACTACCAAAATGCGCCCTAATGCGCGAGATGACCAACGCAAAGAGCTCTTGAAGAAAAGTAAAGCAGAACGAAAAGCAGAACGCAAAAAAGGTCCGAAAGAGGAACGCACAGGCGAAAGTATCCAAAATCCACCTCCTCCCACCACAGAAGGAAAGAAAGACTAAAAACGGGTAAACAAATTTTTGAAGTAGAGAAGCAAAATGCTTCTCTATTATTTTTTGCAACAATCAATAGTCTAAAATTAAGCCCTTGTAAGTGCTTTTGATAGGCAAGAGCCATATTCTCACTGTAATTTTTCTAAAAATCAAAATTGCTTTTGCAAGAATATGCATGATTTTATGACTAAATAAGGCTATACTTCAATAAAATTAAAAAAAGTCATTAAATTTGCTATTATTATCATTGTGTTACCAAATAATACTATGTTTTTATCTCGTTTCAAATTCGTTTTAGGAGTGTTAGGCTGTCTTTTTCTTACGCAAGGTGCATTTGCGCAACAAAGAAAGATAGATAGCCTCGTCGTATTGATTAAAAAAGCCAAAGAAGATACCAACAAAGTAAACTTATTAAATACCATTTCAGGCTTTAGCAGAAGTAACCTGACCGAACAAAAAAAGTATAGCGACGAAGCTATGGCTTTAGCAAAAAAACTAAATTTTTTGAAAGGCGAATATAATGCTTGCGGAAATTTTTTTCAGTATTATAGAAGTCTTAGTAATTTTACCAAATGTATAGAATATACAGAACAACGCCTAAAAATAGCCAAAACCCTCAAGGATGTTGGCATGGAGTCAAGTGCATGGAATGGTTTTGGCGTAGTGTATGGCAGTGGCTTGAATAGGTATGATAGAGCTATTATTTATTACAAAAAAGCCCTTAATATACGCCTTGAAAATGGGCAATATAATAATTTGGAAACACTCTACAACAATATAGCCAATGCCTATAATCGTATGCAAAAGCATTTGGATAGTGCCTTGTATTATATAGATAAAGCTGTAGAAATGAGTATAAAAGACCCTGCCAAAGTGCAAACGCTTTCTGTAGCATATAGCACCAAAGGGGAGATTTATACCACCTTGAAAGATTGGGATAAAGCAACCTCCTACCTCAAACAATCGCAAGCCATTAAAAATCAATTGAACGATTATACTTCTCATACATACCTCTTGAATTATTTGGCGTACATACAAGAAGAGAAGGGGCAGTTAGATAGTGCGTGGATTAACTATCAAGAGTCGTTGCAGATATTCGAAAAGTATAAAATTAAAACAGATATTACTAAAACATACAAGGGACTTGCACAACTGAGCGAAAAACGCAAACAGCCCGCAGAAGCACTGAAGTATTACAAATTGATGATGGAGGCAAATGATGCCGCCACAAAAGGGAACTCTGACAAAATGAATGTGCTGGAAAGAGAGCAACAAGCCGCCGAAATAGCGTTACTAGCCAAAGATAAAAAAATACAACAAGAACGTATTAAACAAGCTAATTTTACAACAATTTTAGTAGGTATTGGCGGATTTATATTGTTAGGCTTCTTGGTATGGATTTATAGGCAAGGCACTATAAGACAGAAAATAGGCAAGCAGTTGGAAAAAACATACGTAGACGTACAAGAGAAATCAAAAGAATTACAATCTCTTAATGGCGCGTTAAGCTCTACCGTAACCGAATTAAATATTACTATAGAAACAGTAGACCAGCAAAAACAACTCGTACAACTTGCAAACCAACGTATGCACGACAGTATCAAATACGGCAAGAAGATACAAGAAGCTATCTTGCCTACCGATACCGAGTTCTTGCAAGCCTTTAGTGAATACTTCTCCTTGTATATGCCTCGCGATACAGTTTCGGGTGATTTTTATTGGTATTACAAGCTAAACCAAACAACCCAATATGTAGCTGTAGTCGATTGTACAGGGCATGGTGTGCCTGGAGCTTTTATGAGTATGATAGGATACTCTTTGTTGAACCAAATTATTAGTGAAACGCATATAACCGAACCCGCTGAAATATTACACTATTTAGATTTGGGCATCATACAAGGATTGCGTCAAACCAACAATCACAATGCTGACGGCATGGACGTGTGCCTGTGTAAAATAGAAAAATTAACAAATACAGAGTTTATGGTAGAGTTTTCGGGAGCTAAACGCCCTTTATACTATACAGAAAACCAAATTATACAATTATTGCGCCCCTCACGCGAATCTATAGGTGGCATGACAGGTATTGAAAAAACTTTCCCAAGCCAAAAAATAAAATTATATAAAGGAGATGTCTTGTATTTGACAAGTGATGGCTTTGCCGATAATCCTAATAAACACCGTAAGCGTTTTGGAGAAGACCGTTTTGCAAAATTATTGCAAGCCATTAGCTCACACGCACTTTCTGACCAAAAAGACCTGATAAAAAGTGCCTATCAAACACATCAAGAAGGTACAGTCCAACGAGATGATATTACGGTAGTGGGAGTTCGGTTGTAAGAAACCATGCGATAAAAGTAGGTATATTGTCTTTCTTTTATACAAAAAGACAACACGAAAAAATAAAATATTCAAAAACATAAAAAAAATTTGTATTTGTTTAAACATTGTACTAACTTTGCACTCCTAAACAGAACCCCACCCTCTTAAAGATGGCAAAGAAAGGCAATCGTATCCAAGTAATCCTTGAATGTACTGAGCATAAAAATAGCGGTATGCCCGGTATGTCGCGCTATATCACGACAAAAAATCGCAAGAACACCACTGCACGCATCGAATTGCGTAAGTTTAATGCTGTTCTAAAACGCTACACTGTTCACAAAGAAATCAAATAACAAACCATGGCAAAGAAAGTTGTTGCAACCCTGAAAAAACAAGATACACGTGGATACTCTAAAGTAATCACGTCCACGCGCTCTCCCAAAACAGGTGCTTATACCTTCAAAGAGGAGATTGTCCCTACCGACACTGTGCAAGATATCTTGAAATCTAGATAATTTACTGCGTAAATTATTACAGCCTTTTGTATAAGCAAAAGGCTTTTTTGTGCGTTTTTTTTTGAATAGCAAATCAAAAAGAAAATACTTTTTTATATTCAATATTTTACTCGATATTTCGCACCCCGATATAGTAACTACTCAGGCACTTTGTTTTTTGTGATTCTTAGAAAGTTATATAAACAACCCCATAGTAAAAACGCCTAGCATAAGCTAAATTCAAGCTCTTGTTGAGTAATTCTATAATAACTTTCTAATAACCAATTTGTAGCCCACAAATAAATTATCCCCACGAATTTATTCGCGGGGATAATTTATTTGTGGGGAATGTATTTATCTATTCGCCAATCAATACGAATGCACCCCAAAAGTATGGTTCTTTAAATTCAGTTTTGAGTTGAATCATAGCTTTATTGAATGCCTCGCTTCTGTTATTTGAGATGGTGTAATTTTGATAAAAGAGTGTCATAAGTTTTTGTGTGGCGGCATCACTTACTGTCCATAGACTCATTATCAATGATTTCGAGCCAGCTAATTGTACGGCGCGTTGCAGTCCATATACGCCTTCGCCTGCCTTTACATCTCCTAATCCTGTTTCACAGGCACTCAAAATCGTGATGTCGGTATTGTCCAATGGCAAAGTCATAAGCTCGTATGCAGTTAATATACCGTTGTTATCAGAGCGTAATTCAGGCGAGGTGTTATTGTTTTTCAATGCTTTTTCGGCATCTGCGAACATAAGTCCTGAGCGCAACATAGGGTTTTGTTTAGCTTTTTCCATATCTACACCAAATAGTTTTTCGCTTTCGAGTTTGTCAGCATCTGCGATAAAGAATCCGTGTGTGGCTATATGTAAGATTTGTGGGCTGGTTTTGATGGCTTTTATGAATAGTTCGTGTGCATCTTTGCCCATTACTTTTGTAACCTTATAGCCTTTAGCTTGTGTAATTTTGGTAACCGCTTCTGCCTCTGCTTTTGTACCAGGCAGTGCGGGGATAGTGCCTTCGCTACCATAATCGGGGTTAGCTATCATGGTAAGGTCTTTGGTAGGGTTTTGAGGACTTTTCGGGTTTGTCAAATCTTTAAGATTGGTAACAAAGAGCAAGGTTTTCTCCTCTAGTACATACTTGCCTGTTGCTTTCTGCAATGTGTTCAGGCTAATTTGGTTATAAACCCCATCAAGAGCGATATAAAGACGTGTTTTGCCTGTGGTGGCTTGGTCGATGCCTGCCCAATATTGGTCATAGCTATATTTGTCTGCTTTTTTGGCTTGAATGGAGTTGCGGTAGTTTTTGTAATACTTGCCGTTGAGTTCGTTGCCATTATTCATAACTACGAGGCGGGGTTTTTGGTCGCCCTTGCCTGCCACAAATGCTACATAAATCATTTCTTGTAAAAAGGTTTTGCCATTGTGTCTTGGGAAGGTCAAAATATCTACTACGGCATCTGTGGGTAGTTTCAATTGGGCTATAATATCTTGGTACGATATGTTTTTTTCTTGGGCAAAGAAGGCGGCGTTAGCAGAAAGTTTCTTTTCTAATTGGTTAGCGGCACTTTCTAACGAGTCAAGATTGATACGTTGTTCGAGGCGTTCTGTTTTGCTAAGCATATAAATCAGCGACAAGTCCTCTTTCAAATCAACCCAAGCTTTGTAATCTTGTATAAGTTCGGGATTGTTGCTGTTGAGTATTTTTTGTTTGATTTTGCTTGAGCTACTCAATAGCAAAGCTTTGGTTGCGAGGTGTGCCTCATACATTTCAAGAGATAGATTAGCTTTTTCTTGTGCGGCGATTACGAAATTGAAGAAGCGTTGGTAGGTTGGGCGCAATTTGTTCAAATACTTTTCCTTTTCTGTTTCGCTCATAGCGGGAAAGTATAGTTTTATGAAGTTATTGGATTGTTGAATAACCTTTATAAACAGCTCGCCTGCCTGTGGATACTCCTGTTTTGCCCAATAGAGCATAGCTAAATCCTCTTGCGCTTTGGCATACAGCGGGTGTTTATCGCTCATAACAAGTTCGCGGATTTTCAGACACTCTCTCAGGAGTGGTTCGGCTTCGCTTGTGCGGTCTTGGCTTCTATAAAAGTTTCCGAGGTGGCTTAATGTATTGGCATAGCTGGGGCTTTCCTTGCCTACCTTACTTTCGTAGGCGGCTTTTGCCTCTTGCAATAGTTTTTCTACTTCTTGCGTTTTGCCCATGTCCATGTATAGGGAGGCAAGCAATACTTTCAGGTGCGCCACGTCTGGGTGTTGTTTAATCTTGAGGAGTTTTTCGCGGCTATTGATAGCGTCCAAGTATATTTTTTCAGCTTCGATATAGTTTTTTTGCTCTTGGTAAAGCAGGGCGAGATTGGCTTGAAAGCGTTGATAAGTAGTGGATTTTTCTTTCATCAATGGCTCTGCCAGCGTAAGCACTTGCTTGAGTAGCTTTGCCGCTTCGTCAGATCTTCCCAATGCTTGATATAGCATGGCTTGATTATTCAATACGATGCAATAGGGTATGCTGTTTTGTGTATGTAATTTTTCGACGGTAGTTAGGGCTTGCGCCAACAACTTTTCTGCATCATTGTATTTGCCCATGTCGCGGTACAGCATGGCGAGGTTGTTCAGGGACGTTGCGTAAGCATTTGAGTTTTCGCCGAGTGTGTTTTTGCGAAGTTCTAAGGCTTGCGTGCTAAATTTTTCGGCTTCGCCATACCTGCCCATTGTTTCATACAATAGTCCTTTATTTGCCAATACTTGGGCAAAAGAGGCTTCGCCTGTGCCGTTATTTTTTTCGTATTGTCCTTGCGCGAGGTTAAAAAAACGTTCTGCGTTTTTGTACTTATGTGAGGAGAAAAACATAGAACCCATCGAGGAGTAGTTTTTAGCCGTTTGATTGTAGTCGCGGCTGTCGTCTTTGGTAACGCCCAAAAAGTCGGTACTACTCACAGCGAATTGCATGACACGTTTGCCTCTTTCGCTGTCTTCATAGCTGCCTGCGTTATCGCTGAGAGCTATTGAGTAGGCGAAACTAGTCGAGTCGTATTCGCCTCTCATTTTGTCTAAGTTTTTTTCAGCGAGGTCGTTTGCTTTGTCTTTAACCTTGTCTTTAGCCTTGTCTTTGGCTTTGCCTTTTTCGCGTTCTAAACGGTTTTTAATTTTGTCTTTGTTGATAATTTGTGCCTCTACATTTGTCCATAACAAGACACACACCAAAAGCGTACATAGGTTTTTCATTTGATTAGGGTAAGATTTAGTCCCAAAGGTACGCTTTTTCCTTAAGCTATGCAAATAAAGGCTGCCTTTTTACGCTTGTTTTTTACAGTTATACCTGTTGTTAGATTAGATTATCTATAAAATAACGTCAATCTTTAACAGAATAAAGTTCTATTAGGCTATTTGTAAGGGCTTTATAGACATTTTGCCAAGCGGGAAAGTCTTGTAAAAGGGCTATATGATTTTCAATCGTATGTGTATCGCCACGTTTGGCTGGCCCTGTTTGTGTAGTAGCGGGGTAGGGCATGAGTGCCTTTTCCAATGTTTCGCGCAATAGCGGTTCGAGCAAAGTAAACTGTAGATTTTGTTTTTCTAAAAGCGTACTCCCTATAGTTATCAAATGGTGCATAAAGTTTGAAGTCATAACGGCAACGAGATGTAACCACCGCCTTTGTTCCGAATTAGCCCGTACTACAGTACTTGAAATTCGCTTTGCTACCTCTTCCAGTTCCTGTAGGGTAGGCAAGTTTTCGCTTTCAATCAACAGTGGAATTTGTTTCCAATCCACTGCTTTTTGGCGGGAAAGCGTTTGTAAAGGATAAAAAACACCTGTTTTCCATCCTGCTTCAGCCAATCCGTTTAAAGCAATAAGTGGGCGTGTACCTGACGTATGCAGGGCGAGAGTAGGAGGGAGGCAAGCTATTTTAGAGGCGGTATCTATGAGGGCATCATCAGCCACTGCGAGTAAATACACGTCCACATTAAGTGGTAGATTGCCTACTAACTCCTCAAAGGAGTAGGCAAGCAGGGCAGGAGAGAGAGCATTTGCAAAAACTTTCGCCTTATCAAGTTCGCGACTAACTACGCCTATGCAATCCTCGCCTGCCTGCATGAGCGCGCGTGTGAGATGCCAAGCTACATTGCCTGTGCCAATGATTATCCAACGCATATACTAAGAGTATGTTGGGAAATTTTGTTTAATTATAAGTAATTGATAATCAGTTTATTATACTTCCTGCGAAAGTGCCTTTTCCCTCTCTCAAAATGGAGATAGGGCAGGGTGTGAGGCTTCTAAAAAACACTTTCGCAAGAAGTCTAATAAGGCACTATTTGAAGGGGTAGTATTTTTTGAACGTTGTCAAAGCGTTCAAAAAATACTATCTTATCAACCTATAAAAGACTGATATTTTTTTGATGATAACAAAATTGTTTTAATCTATTTGCCTTTGCATGGGTTAAAGATAGTTTTCAGCTTCTTCTTGTTCAAACTCTGCAATTACCTCTTGCGAGAATTTAAGATTGCCTATGTAGGTTACGGAAATATATTCTTTGGCTAATATAATATTGCTAAAAGCACCCCCAAAGCTCGCATCAGCTTTGAGTTCGGCTTCAGCAAGTGTCATAAACTTGCCTGCCCTGCGGACTTTGCCTATAATGGTCATTTCAAAGTGATAGAAGTTTGATTCTTGTATGGCTACGCCTGTAACTTGCACTTTGCATTTTAGGGAGCCTTCGTTATAAATGCCTATTCTACCTAAATATTGGGAGAGTTCTAACTCGTTCATGGGGTGGGAAATTTAGTATTTACATAGCCACTTACCTTTGTGGCAAGGGCTTCTGGCACAATTTGAGGCAGTGTTTGGGCTAAGGCAGGCAAGGCAGGCGAGGCTTCCATGTGAATAGTTTGCGTAGGAAACGCTATATGCAAGCCCAACAAATGTGATAAGTCAAGTATATACAGCATCATTTCCTCCCTTGCCTCCCACTCTTCTTGAGTAGTTTTGACTTCAAAATAAATATACAGCATGATTTGCAAACCACTTGTGCCGAATTCGTTTAGATGTACACCATAAAAATCTTTGCGCGTGCGTGGATTGCGCAGTACTAAATCGCGTATGCCCTGCACAAACGCCTTGATAGTATCGGGAGGCGAGTCGTAGGTAAGCCCAATCATGGTTTTAAAACGCCTATAAATACGCATACCGTAATTGTCGATGGTCATATCTGCCAAACGCCCATTCGGAATATAGACTACTGAGTGGCTAAAAGTCCGTATGCGTGTAGAGCGAAAGCCAATCTCTTCTACATCTCCTTCTATGTTGTCTGCCATAATCCAGTCGCCCACTTTAAACGGGCGGTCTGCGAAAATAGTAATGGAGCCAAATAAATTCTTAATCGTTTCTTGAGCCGCAAGCGCGATAGCCAAACCACCAATAGACAATCCTGCCACCAAAGCGGTCGGGTTTACTCCAAAAGATTGCAAAATATAAAAAAGGGCGATAAATATGGCTATTATTTGCAAAAACGCTTCAAAAAAAGGAATGAGCTGCACCAAATTATCAGTGTCTCGCTTTTTGGCAAAATAAATAAAATACTCCGATACAATCTCAATACTGCGCAATACCGTTATCAAAAATAAAATATGCAACAACACATCTAACGGTGGAATAATAAACCGCGTAAGCGTGGCAGGCAAGTGGAAATTCTTGAGTACATTGCCCAATATCCAAAACAAGATTAACAAACCTAACGGCTTAATAGCACGCTTAACGCGCTTTTGCATGGCTTCGTCTTGTATAATTCGCCTCAAAAGATACGGCACTACCAACCGCAAAAAGCCGTTGAGTATCCAACTTAACAAATAGCCCAACAAAATTAAGCATACAAGCCCAATATACTGCGCTACATACAGCCCAAAAAACGTCCTTTCTGCCCAATCAGGCAAGTGGAGTTTAATTTCATCAGTAGCAAAAGGGAAAGTTTTGCGGTACAAGCGATTGATAGTTGCTACCGTTTCGTGTGAATAGTACCACTGCGCATTTGTTTTTTCTACATAAATTTCTGGTAGTTTAGGAAAAGGACGGTAAATATGTTTTTTGGCAATAGAATCATAATGATTAACATTGCGAGGCAATTTGCTCTCATCAAAATACAAACCATTCGCATCAAGAATCTGCCTTAACCGAATAGCTAACTCTTGCGCCTCTTTGGGCGATTGATAAGCAGGGTATAACGCAGAGGCAGAGAGTTCAGGCTTATAATTATCATACATCAAATTATGATAGTGTAAATAAATAGTTTGAAAGGGCGAAAGGCGCAGATGGGCATTTTGCTTTTCTTGTTCTATAGGCGTTTGCCCTAAACTATAAAAAGATACCAAAAGAAAGCATAGCCCAGCAAGGCAGAAGCGCATAAAGGATATGTTTGGAAGAGTGGTTAGTAAATAATGCCAAAAATAAACAAAAAATTTGGTTTCAATACAATCATATAAAAAAACGTGGTTTTCTTTGTGAGTGGCATCTACTATTCAAAAAAACGCTCAAAAAAACAGCCCATGTAGTTTTTCGAACTTATTGCATATATTTTTAGTTATATTTGCAAAAAAAAGCCATGCGAATTCTTTTTACCTTTGTAACATTACTCATACTCACAAACTGCCAGCCCGAACTTGAAAACAAAGCAGATGCCGTCTTGTTTTTTGATGTAAAACAATTAGTAGCCAACCAAGTTAAGTTATTGGCAGGCAAGAAATTACAAGTCCAAAAATTTATCCGACATGATAAGCAACGCGAAAATAATATCATTAACATATCCAACTGGGGGCAAGAACTCAAGATATTTGAGGAGGCAAATCTAAACCGCCCTATTTATAAAGATGCCTACCTACAAAAAGATTCTGTAGTACAAGATATAAAATATTTAATATTTACGGCTAAAACGGACAGATTGCAGGTAAAATCTTTGCGTTTAGCCTATAAAGAGGGGGTTTTAAAAAGCCTTGACGCGAATTTAACCATCGAGAATATCCTCTATCATTCAGAGAAAAAACTGCATTTGAGCTTTGCGCCCAACAAACAATTGGTAGGATACGGCGTGAAAGGTAATTTTTCGGTTATCTACGGAGCAAAATATGACTATGAAATTGATGCCGTTATTAGCGAATAAATTTGGGTAAAAGTAGTGTTGAGGCGTGTTTGAGTGTTTTTTTGTCGCACTAAACATACTTACGAAAACAAATACTTAATAGTAGCCCTACTCTCACTTAATTACTACGCGCAATTCTTTGCCTATTTGTTGTCGCAAACCTATTAATTGTTGTTTAACCAATAAACATTGGTCTTGTTCTTCATCTGTCATAGCTTGGAGGAAGTCTGTTTCATTTTCCGCCATTAACTTGTCTAAATGATAGAATTTCAGCCTAAAAATAACCTCGCTCAATAGTTTGGGTAGTAAGGTTTTTTCGTCGGGTGTTTCGACATAAAATCGCCCTTCCCAATTTGGACTAAGGGAGTGTGGATTGAACAATACATCGGCTACCAAATGACTAAACTGCTTGTCTGGGTGCGCCAACAAATCATCAGACACCAATACATGGTTTTCTTTGTGTGCTTCACGCATAAGTATTTGAACTTGCCTGTAAAGCGGGTGTTCAAAATTAATTTCTGCGGTTTGTTGCAAAAAGAAAAATAACAGTGGCAGGTCGGCTTCTACCCATTCCATACCATATATAAGCATCAATCGAATAGCTTCCTTTTCTACTTCGCGAGAAGGAATGATAGCAACAGGCTGTTGGATGCTTGTCGTTGTGGTATTCTTTTCAAGCGTTGTTTGGTTGTTGTTCGTTATTTGTTTGACGCTTTTTCCTTGAATTTTCTTTGCTTCGGCTATCAATGCCTGCTCATCTATCACAAAAAGTTTAGCGCATTGTTGAAAATAAACGCTCTGCTTAATCTCATCAGGTATTTTAACAATACTCTGCACAATATCGCGAATGACCTCAGCCTTTCGGATAGGGTTTTGAGCCACTTCTTCCAAAAAAAGCGTAGCCTTGAACGTAATAAAATCTTGGACGTGAGCTTTTAGATGTTCTTGCGTAGCCAATGCACCCTCTTTACGGACATAACTATCTGGGTCGTGTCCATCAGGCAAATGCAAGGCATATACATTCATACCCTCTTCTAATAGTAAGTCAATACCGCGCAAAGATGCTTTAACGCCCGCCGAGTCGCTATCATACAATACTGTAACATTGTCGGTAAAGCGTTTGAGGAGGCGTATTTGCTCTATCGTAAGAGATGTACCCGAAGAGGCGACTACGTTCTGAATATCTGCCTGAAACAACGAGATAACATCTGCATAACCTTCCACAAGATAGCAGTTATCGGCTTCGCGAATGGCTTTTTTTGCTTGAAACAAACCATAAAGTACCTTGCTTTTATGGTATAGCGCGGTTTCAGGCGAGTTCAAATATTTAGCAGTTTTTTTATCGTTGCTGAGGGTACGCGCTCCAAAAGCAATGACCTTGCCTGCCACACTATGAATAGGAAACATAAACCTGTCGCGGAAGCGGTCAAATATTTTGCCATCTTCGCGCTTGACTATCAAACCCGCTTTCTCCAATACATCAAGGCTGAAGCCCTTTTTTTGTGCCGTTTCAGCGAATTGTTCCCACGCAGGCAAGGCAAAACCTAAAGCAAATTTTTCTACCACAGGAGCAAGAAAACCACGCTCTTTGCAATAACTTAAGCCAATCGCTTGCCCATCTATATGATGATGCAAAATATGGCTGTAATATTCTTGCGCGAATTGGTGCAGTGCCAATAAACTTTCGCGCTCATGCTCGGCTGCCAAGTCCTCCGAAGTAGGTTCATAATCATCTTCTATCGGAATTTGATACTTTTGAGCCAAATAACGCAATGCCTCTGTATAGCTACAACTTTCTATCTCCATCACAAAACTAATCGAGTCGCCACCTTTGCTACAGCCAAAGCACTTAAAAATGTTTTTGGTAGGCGAAACGGCAAAAGAGGGCGTTCGCTCACCATGAAAAGGACAGCACGCCATCCAATTTGTACCACGCTTTTTGAGTGATATGAAATCGCTGATGACTTCTACAATGTTTGCCACTTGGCGAATCTGTTCTACAGTTTGGGGAGGAATGCGCATAGTTGGGCAGGCAAGGGCTAAAATTTGTGAAAACCATGTTAATCTTACCTACTAAACGATGCGGTATCAAAGAAAATATAAAAACTTGGTTTATCTTTGCGCGTAAAAGAAAGCATCAAAACATCATGAAAATTACTAATCAAATCGTTCGATACCTTGTGGGCGGACTATTTATTTTTTCGGGACTTATCAAACTAAATGACCCGCGCGGCTTACAAATTAAATTAGAGGAGTATTTTGAAGTATTTGCCTCTGACAAGACTGAGTGGGGACTTGCCTCCCTAAGCGGACTTTGGCACTTTTTACTGCCGTACAGCCTTTGGCTTGGCACAACCTTAAGCGTGCTTGAAGTAGTGTTGGGTGTACACCTGCTTGTAAAATACCGCTATCGCTTCTCGTTGTGGGCATTGCTTGGTATGATTATATTTTTTACTTTCCTTACATTTTACTCCGCGTTGTTCAATAAAGTTACAGATTGTGGCTGTTTTGGCGATGCTATCAAACTTACACCTTGGCAATCATTCAGCAAAGACTTATTGTTGTGGGCTTTGCTTAGCTTTTTGCTGTTTCAAAAAGAAACAGACACAGAGAAAACAGTTTGGAAAATTGCAACTTCTATTACCTCAACCGTACTTGCTATTGTTTTGGCAATTTGGGCTATAGAACACTTGCCTCCCCTTGATTTTCGCGCCTATCGCATCGGAAGCGATATCAAAAAAAATATGACCTATTCAGGTACGCCTAAATATGGCGCAGAGGTTTACACCTTTACAAACAAAAAAACAAAGGGTACAGAAAGCACCCCCAAATACGCAGGCAAGTTCTTGGATACAAATACCTACAAATACAAATCTTACGAAAAGCCATTGCTTAACCCTGAAGTAAACCCAAAAATTACAGACTACCGTGTTAGCTCGCCTGAAGGTGCAGATGTTACACAAAAAACGTTTGAGGGCAAAAAGTTACTTATCGTTATTGCAGACTTCAAAAACGTAGACGTAAAGGCTATGAAAAAAATCAATGACTTGGCGCGTTTATTAGAAGCAAAGAAAATAGAAACGATGATACTTACCAATGCAGGTAGTGAAGAATTTGATAAATTTCGACACGAACACCAAATCAGTATTCCATATTATTCAGCTGATAAAGTAGTCTTGAAAACCATGATTCGCAGTAATCCTGGTATCATGTATTGGGAAAATGCCGTAGTCAAAAATATGTGGCACTATAATGATATACCCACTGATAAAGCATTTTAGAGGTTAAGGAGGGGGTTATCTATTGATTCCCCTCCTATACCAACCTTAGTATTTTTTCTGAACGCTTGTTAAGGTGGTTCTTCTAAAATTTATACGGGTTTTTTTACCTTCTGTATTTTTTTAAGTGAAAAGAGAAGTTTGTCATTTTGAGCGAAGCTCAACATCTCGTTTTTCGTTCACAAATCGTCATTCAACAACGA
>JAYTNK010000027.1:0-9880 GCA_043748375.1 Cytophagales bacterium | reverse complement strand
CATCACGTGCAGCTACTAACATATTTAAAAATCCATCTATATTTACTTGACTTGTTGTAATAGGGTCTGCAATGCTACGCGGCACAGAGCCAAGAGCGGCTTGGTGCAATACTATTTCAACATCTTTGCTTGCTTGCTTACAATGCTCAAGATTGCGAATATCGCCTTCTATAAATTCAAATGATGGATTATTTCGAAATGGTGCGAGGTTTTCTAAACTGCCTGTAGAGAGATTATCTAATACCACTACTCGTTTGGCTTTATGCCATAACAAATATTCTACAAGATGTGAGCCTATAAATCCTGCGCCTCCAGTTACTAAAAAAGACTGCGTTTCAAGGCTTTGGGTATGAAAAGGGTGCGTGTACATATTTTTATTTTTTTGCAAAAGTAGCTACAAATTGACTAAGAATAGGCGTTGCTATGATTTATTTGTCTTAAAACAAAAAAGAGTGGGCTTTAACAACGCTCTGAAGTTTTATTTTAAGATGCTGATTACCATTAGACTTCTTGCAAAAGTGCTTGAAAACGCCTATTCCTCTATTTTGGTGTCCATACCAAATAGAGGATAGGCGCATAAAATGAGAGGCTAAAGATTTTTGCTTGCCTACCAAAACCAAGCAATGGGGAGGCAAGTTCCAACGCTTTTGTCTTTCACTCTACAGCTAAAAAGCAGTAAATAAGCAGAAAGCGAGCGTTTCAAAATATCAATACTAAATGGTTTTAGCACCCTCTTAAAAAGAAAAAAGTTGCTTTTCAGCAACTTTTTTGTGGTGATGGACGGAATCGAACCGCCGACACAAGGATTTTCAGTCCTTTGCTCTACCATCTGAGCTACATCACCTAAAAGATTAGGCAAATGTTGTAAAAAATTAGGTGGTGATGGACGGAATCGAACCGCCGACACAAGGATTTTCAGTCCTTTGCTCTACCATCTGAGCTACATCACCTAATTGGAGTGCAAATATAGCGTTTATTTTAATAAAAAAAGAAAAATCAGTTTTTTTTTATATTTTTTTTATATTTTTACAGATAATTCTTGTCTTGTAAATAATTAAGCAAAATTAGTGTAAACAATTTTTTACGCAAGTACTTGATTAAAAGATACTTACAAATAAAATTACTCAACACGTCCTGTTTTTGTATATGCAAACCGTTATCGTTTTTTATCTTGACAAACAGCCTTTCGCATTGTCCATCGACGATATTCGCGAAATAGTACTTACTCCGCCTATTACACCCTTGCCTCTTGCGCCCGCTTATTATTGTGGTGTAGCCAATGTGAGAGGCAAAGTATTGGCTATAGTAGATTTAGCAACTCAATTTGGTATCAAGCAAGACGAAATAGGAGATAATCGCACTTTTACACTGGTTATATCGCATGATACACACGCGGTTGGCTTTCGAATTCAAGAAATGCCTTACACACTTAGTGTGCAAGATGAACAAATAGAAAATGCTCCTTCACTTGCTCAAGATGCTCTGATGCAATGCTGTAAATCGCTCATCAAGCATGAAAAAGAACTGATTGTTTGGCTGGATTTGGCTAAATTATTGGTAGTTGAAAATGTTTTTTAATAGGGTTGTTTAGTTGAATTTTTCGGCAGTAAAGGTGCGTATTTTGGCGTGAAATGAGGCAGATTTTGCAGTCATAGCAGGTCGCTACAACGAAAAATATAACGAAATTACAACCCAAAAGACGTTTTTTAACAACAGATACAGTTCAACTAAAAAACTCCAATATGCACAATATATCTATATGTCTTACCTGAAACTCGCCTACGAACCTTATACACTATACTTTAAATTTGATGCGGGTACTTCGCGAGGCATTATGCGTGAACGCAAAGTATGGTTTTTACACCTTGCCAGCCCTGACAACCCTGATGTGGTAGGCAAGGGAGAAGTCGCACCTTTGGAAGGTTTAAGTGTCGATGATATACCGAATATGGACGCTATTTTGCAAGATTTATGCGAAAAAGTGGCTGAAACCGACTTTAACTTTGCTGATTTACATACATGGGTAAATAAATTAGTGCCACCTACCTTGCCTGCCGTCCGCTTTGGTTTGGAAACTGCCGCGCATGATTGGGCAAACGGAGGCAAGGGCATCATTTGGCACAAGGACTTTGCCAAAGGCAAGCAACGCATTACCACAAACGGATTGATTTGGATGGGTAGCCCTGACTTTATGCAAAGCCAAATAGAAGAAAAATTGCAAAAAGGTTATAAATGCCTGAAACTAAAAATCGGAGCTTTAGATTTTGAACAAGAATTGGCTATCCTACGCCATATACGCGCTCGTTATAAAGCTGATGAAATAACGCTCCGTGTAGATGCCAATGGTGCATTTTTACCTATTGATGCTTTAGAAAAACTCAAACGGCTGTCTGAATTCGACATACATTCTATAGAGCAACCCATTAAAGCGGGGCAAATAGACG
Organism: Cytophagales bacterium; assembly: GCA_043748375.1. Classification (GTDB taxonomy): domain Bacteria; phylum Bacteroidota; class Bacteroidia; order Cytophagales; family Microscillaceae; genus RDXI01. The sequence goes on along the minus strand of JAYTNK010000027.1, from coordinate 7,436 downwards.
AAATGGCGCGATTATGTGCATTATCGCCCTTGCCCATCGCCCTTGATGAGGAACTGATAGGAGTGTACGACATAGCACAACAACAAAAACTGTTGGAAATTATTAAGCCTGATTATGTTATCATGAAACCCAGTTTGTTAGGAGGTATTTTGAGTTGTGTAACATTATGGCGACACCTTAAAGATTTAGGTATTCAGTGGTGGATGACCTCTGCTCTTGAAAGCAATATAGGGCTAAACGCAATTTGCCAACTTACGGCTTTTCTATTTGAATTAGAGCAACAAAAAGGGGGAACAAATCTATTACCACAAGGACTTGGGACGGGCGGATTATATCATAATAATATTCCTTCCGCGCTATGTATGGAGGGTGAAGATATTTTCTGTACCTTATAATGCTCAAATATGGCAACTTAAAAAGTTATAATTATTTATTTTACACCTTAAAAAGCCCTCAAAACAAGCAAAAACAGCTAAAAAACATAAAAATTAAAAAAAAAATGCTTTTTTTTTTTTTTTCATTTTTGGGAAAGTTGTAAAATTTGTAGTTTTGCACCGCATAACAAAATACGTATCTATTATTACCTTAAAAATTTTTATGATGCAGACACTACCACTACCCCAAAACACCATCTTTTTGACTTTTGACAACCAAGTAAAAGATGCATGGGCAATCAACGAAGAAGACTCTGAAACCAATGAGGACTTTGACGAGGATGATGAGGACGATGACGATGACGAGTATGAGGACGATTTTGACGAGGATGACTTTGACGAACTCGAAGACTTGGAAGACATCGACGACTTAGAAGACTTTGATGATTTCGAAGATGACGGAGACGAAGGAGATGCTGACGGCTTTGACGACTTTGTTGGTTTTTGAGTAACAAAAACGCCATCACTTCTTGCGAAGTGATGGCGTTTTTAGTTATTTCATCAATTTAGATTGGCGCAGCTTTATTTCTGTTAGGCGGCGTTTTGTATCCAATGAGAAATCATTTTGCATAATCCAATCATAATAATTGGGTTCTTTTTTCAAAACTTGTAACACAGGGACACCCTTGTGTTTGCCAAAGTTAAAAACTTCTTCTCCTTTATCATTGAAAACCATACGACCCGCAAAGTCCACAAATTTTTGAGCAGTAAGTTCGTGCAAGACGCTCATGTCATTTTGAATCGGCTTGTAAAGCTCTCCTTTTTCGTTTTTAAGCTCCGTTTCGGCATAATGTTGCACTTGCGCATTCAATACTTCAAAAGTAGCCACTGTATCTGCCTCAGCACTATGGGCATTCACAAGATCCTTTTTACAATAAAACTTATAGGCTGCAGTTAAATTGCGTGGCTCCATCATGTGGTAAATACGTTGCGCATCAATAATTTTGCGCTTATTCACCTCAAATTCCACACCCACACGCAAAAATTCCTCCACCAACATCGGCACATCAAAACGCAATACATTAAACCCTGCTAAGTCGCACCCTTCTAAAAATTGTACGAGGCTTTTGGCAATGCTTTTGAAAGTAGGTGCATCTTTAATGTCCTCATCATAAATGCCATGTATAAGCGAAGTTTCCAACGGAATAGGCATTTCGGGGTTAATCTTGTGGGTTTTTATTTCCACAGTGCCGTTTGGTTGCGCTTTCACAAACGAAAGTTCCACAATGCGGTCTTTCGATATGTTGATACCTGTAGTCTCGAGGTCAAAGCAAACAAGCGGGTTACGCAATTGGAGTTGATGTTGCATATAATAAGGGTAGGCAAGTGGTCAAAATACACTTTGAAAAACGTAAAGGTATGCACTTTTTTTGGAGTTTTCAAGTTTTTCACGTATTTTTACGCTATAAAACCAATATTGTTTTCTTGTTTAGAAAGACACTTTAAATAATACAACTGTTTTACATATAAAGTATTGATTGTCAGTATTTTGCTATTGCAAATCTTATATCGTTAATTTCTCTTATATAGCCTTACGCAAAAAATGCAAAATAACTTCAAAATATATAGCTCTTCCGCAGGTTCAGGCAAAACCTACACGCTTACCAAAGAGTACCTGAAGCTTGCCCTAAAGACAGATAGTCCACACTACTTTAAAAGTATTTTGGCTATTACTTTTACCAATGATGCCGCCAACGAAATGAAGTCGCGCATTATTGAAATGTTGCAGGGGTTTGTGTATCCACCTACAGACGAAAAAGAATGTAAAAAAACTGAAAGCTTATTGCAAATCGTAGCTGACGAACTGCACGAAACGGTATCCGTTATTCGCAACCGAGCGCGAGCCGTCTTTATGAAGGTTTTGTATAATTATACAGACTTTGCCGTAAGTACCATTGATAAGTTTGTGAATAAAATAACCGCCGCTTTTACACGTGAATTAGAAATCCCGTACAATTATGAAGTAGATTTGAATACGCAACAGCTACTGCAAAATGCCATTGACCGCGTGATAGAAAAAGTAGGGCAAGAACAAAAAAACCACCTTTCGGGATTTGTGATAGATTGGGTAAACGAAAAAGTGGAAGAAGGAAAAAATTCAGGGAAAATTGCTGAAAACTTGGTGGAATTTTCAAAGGAATTGATGAACGAAAATGCCTATCCATTCATTCAACTCATAAAAGATTTAGAGATTCAAGACTTCAAAAAAATACACATAGCCCTCGATAATTTTCAACAAGAAATAGAAAAAAAAGTAATAGCACTCGCCAAGCAAGGACAATATTTAATGGACACTTGCGATGCGGAAAGTGGGGATTTTACAGGAGGGTCTACAGGTGTTTTCAAATATTTTTCAAGCTATTTGGAAAAACCTGAAATCAACAAGCCGATTTTAAAATCTGTAAAAACAGGGTTAGATGAAGGTACTTTTGTACATAAAAAAAGTAAAAGACCGCAAATTGTAGAAGCTATTGATGCAGAACTTATACGATGTGTGATAGCTATAGAAGACATCAAGGAACAAAGTAAAGGGCATTACCAGCTTATAAGTTGCCTAAAACCACACCTTTACAAACTTGCACTGGTACACGAAATAGAACAAGAACTTGCGCAAGTGAAGCGTGAAAATAATACTATTCATATTTCGGATACCAATAAGAAAATTGCGGAAATTATTCGCCAAGAGCCTGTCCCATATATTTATGAGCGGGTAGGCGAGAAATATAACCATTTATTGATTGATGAGTTTCAAGACACTTCTATTTTGCAATGGCATAACCTTATGCCTTTAGTCGAAAATAACTTGAGCGAAGGGCATTTTAACCTTATTGTGGGCGATAGCAAACAAGCTATTTACCGTTGGCGTGGAGGCGAAATGGAACAGTTGGTTTATCTTTACAAAAACCAAATGCAGAAGTTACTCGACCTCGAACCGAATGACAGCGAATTGTTAAGGGATAGATACGAGGTATAGGCTTTTAACCATAAAGCCGAAAACTTGGCTACCAATTACCGCAGTACCCGCGAAGTAATTGAATTTAACAATAGTTTTTTTCAAGAAATAGTAAAGTCAGATTTTGGTACGCAACACCCACTTCTGCCCATGATTTATGACGAACATTTTGCACAAAAAATACCCATAGGAAGCACCAATACAGGTGGGCATATCCAAATAAATTTTATTGAAAAAGGCACGCTTTATCAACAACAAACCTTAGACAAAATCTGGGGTATTATTGGCGAACTCACCGCTGACGGCTACACTTGGCGCGACATTGCGATACTTACACGCAGCAATCACAATGGCTCTATGATTGCTAATTTTTTGAAAGAAAAAGGAGTAGAAGTTATTTCGCAAGATTCGCTCACGCTTGTTTCTGATGAAAAAATACGCCTTATTATCTCACTCTTAAAAGTAATTTATAGACCTGAAGACCGCCTCGCAAAAGCAGAAACATTGTATAGTTTTTACCGCGTAGTGAAAGGACAAAATCCAAATGAAGAGCTAAATTTTCAAATACAAAACATTGTAGGACAGCCAATTACGGCACTATTTGATAAACTGACTGAAGAAGGCTATCCTGCACATTTGGCTAAATTGCAGGCATTGAGTTTGTATGAATTAACAGAAAAATTGATAGGTATTTTTCAATTATTGGATACACAGCCGCGTGTAGAATATTTATTTAGATTGTTGGATATTATTCTTGAATTTACAAAACAAAGTAATGCTACCATTGGTGATTTTGTTGATTATTGGGAACAGCATAAAGCCAAACTAAGCATCAATAGTCCACGTGGGTTGAATGCTATTACGGTTACTACCGTTCATAAGTCGAAAGGCTTAGAATATCGGGCGGTTATTGCCCCTTTTATAGATTGGACGCATGAGCCAAAAACCAATAGCAATTTGTGGGTTACGCTTCCTGAAGCAGGGTTTAGTTTTGAGATAGAAGGTAAGCAGATTTGCTTGCCTGCCGCCCTCTTAAGTATGCAAAAAACATTGGCAGAAACAAGCATAGCTCCACAATATCACAGCGAGATGCAAAAGACTTTTATAGAAAATCTAAATATTTTGTATGTATCATTTACAAGAGCGGTAAATAGGCTGTATATTATTACAAAAACAGCAGATTTTGATAAAGACGCAGGTAAAAAAAATGTAAATTATTTACTTTATTTATACCTGGTTTATGCAGAGCAATGGAATCCCGATAAATTTGAGTATGTGTTAAATGCAGGCACACCTTTACGCACCGTTGCGCATAGGGAGGAAGAAGAGGTTGATGACACGTTTTGGGTAGAGGAGTCTATTATTACTGATGCACACAAAAAACTTAGAATTAATAAAAGGGGACGAGGCTAAAAATTATAAATTAAACACTTGTCGCGCCTCGTTTCCTGCCTTATCGCGTGTCCAAACTTCGAGCTTGCCTGTCATGAGTGTGTTTGCCTGAATTGGGTCAGTCGTAAGATAGCTACCTTTGTATTCAAAATCCAAGAGCATAAATTTGCCATTTAGCCACGCCTTGTGTTCAGCGATGCCTGCAAGATTGTCTTTTACTTGTAAAACCACTTGCGCCATGTTTTTGCGCAAAAGGCTAACTTTAGGAGCTTCTGTGTCTGTTCTTATATGAAAGTTGCCAAAAATGCGGGTACGGAAAAACAACGTATTGCCTTCCCACCACGACTCTTGGTAGTCATAACCTAAATAATAGGCACTCGTCTTGGCTTTATGGGCAGGCGAGGTAGGCAAGACATAACTCACCACTATGGGTTCATGCAAAGGTGTATAAGGATAACCAACCATCACACGCTCATTCCACGCACTTGCCTCCAAATATAAAGTGTCGTACAAAGGACTGCGGGCAAAGTCTATTTTTAAATTCTTATCCTTGAATTGCGTATTTTTGTTAGGCAAAATAGTCTTGCGAAAGTGGAAGTTTTTGCGCAACTTGCCTACCGATATAAAGTCAGGCAAGCCCTTTCGCATATCCCAAATATAAACTGCCTTGCCTGCCTGCATACTGACGAGGGGGATTATTTGCAAAAGACCGTTGAAAGATAAGGTCGCTTGTGCGTTTTCATCGGGTACATGATAGGCTTCCATTACCAATAAATTTTCTTGGAAACGATACTTCAAGATAGCTTTTTTGTGCTTCTCTTTAGTAGCCACAAAAACCGCTTTGCTTGGTTTCTTGCCTACTATTTTAAAGGTTAGGGTTGTTTTGTTATTGGCTACATCAAATAGATAAACTTGGATATGGTATGTTTCGCCATCTTTTACACGAATAGGCCCCTTGCCTGCCTTCATGTCATAATTGGGCTTGAGGAGATTGCCTTCAGCAAAATAACATTTTTGGAAGCCTTGATTTTTTCGCTTCATCGTTTCATAATCTACGTGCATATTCATGCATTTGCCGTGTGCGTGTGGTATGCGATTGAGCTGAAAACCAAAAGTCTTTTTTTGATTGACGTACATTTCCAAACGGTTGAAGCCGTAGGTATTGGTAGCGTTATCCATCAAGTCGTGCGCTAATAGCTCCAATCCAATCTCTCCGTATGCCACGATATTTTGGGCAAGTTGATACTGTCCTGTACTTATGCGGGTAGGCGAGATTTCTATTCTACCCCATTGTCCTTGCAAAAACGCCTTGTTTTCTAAGGTTACAAGGGCTATTTTAGGAATAACGGGGGGCGTATAATCTGATGGAAGTTCTTTAAAACCAAACTCTGACGGATTCAGTACTATATCATCAAGTGTGCGAATTTCATAGTGCAAATGTGAGCCTTGCGATGCGCCCGTATTGCCCACATACGCGATAACTTGCCCACGTTTTACAGGTAGTTCGGTTGTGGTAGGCAAGATTTCAATTTCAAATTTCTCGGCTGCATACTGTTTTCCGCGCATATACGTAGCTATAGTAGGCTCAAAGCCTTGCAAATGTGCATATACCGTTTGTTGCTTGGTTGCAGGGTGTGTAATGTGAATTATTCTCCCATAACCATAAGATGAAATGCGGATTTTGGAAATATAACCATCAGCTGAAGCCACAACAGGCGTGCCTGTTTGCGCCAAAATATCTAATCCCATGTGAAAATGTCCAGCACGTATCTCGCCCATATTACCTGTCAGGTAAGCTGTTTGGGTTGGATTGATGGGGAAGGTATAAACTTGAGCAAAAGAAAAATTTAGCGTGAGCAGGTAGGCAAGTAATAACAAGCGCATAGACAAGTATTTTATGCAAAGATAGCTTTTTTTTGCGAGTTTTTTGTTGGAAACAACGCACCCTACTTTTAAAATACTGTAGGCAAGTTTTCAACGTTTTGAGTATTATAAGTCTTAATATAGCTATTTTACATGAAAATATATAGATTGGTAGCAGGTTTTTACGTTACCATTTTTGCATCTCCTCTTTTTTTGCAAGCGCAAACTTGTGATGAACCACTTGCCTACACACTACACAAAGAAGCACAAACGGCTATCGAGGTAGGCAAGCTCGATATAGCAGAACAAAAATTAGATAGTGCGATTGCTGTATGTAAAAATCCAACTTACTACATTACGAGGGGGTTATTGCGCTATCGTTTGTCGAATTATGAAACTGCCGTCAGCGATTATACCACTGCGATAGAAGCCGATAAACCCCAAGCTGAATATCACTACTTACGCGCTACAGCCTATTATTGGTTGCAAAATATAGACAAAGCAAACGCAGACTATAAGCAAGCAGTTAGGCTTGAACCTACTCATGCAGAAGCACTTATTGGCTTAGGTGTATTGGCAGAAGAGAAAGAGAATGCTCAAGAAGCCCTTGCCTATTACAACCAAGCTATTATTGCGAAACCCACTCAAGCCCTTGCCTACCATAATCGTGGTTTACTTTATTACAATCAAGGCAGTGGCAAAAAAGCTATGGCAGATTGGCATAAAGCCATTGAAATCAATCCGTTGTATGCTGAAGCACGTTTGTTGCGGGCAGAGCTTTTGTTAGAGCAAAA